>CAMLSI010000027.1 GCA_946482585.1 uncultured Lysobacteraceae bacterium | reverse complement strand
GTCTCGCGCAGACGCCGCGGCGAATCGCGCAGTTCAGCGAAATCGTAATGCTGCGGCGGCTGGATGCCGCGCAGCGTGCCGCCGAGATAGACCGGATGACTGCGCTGCAGATCCGCGACGCCGGGATGCCCGGGGTCGGTCGTGCCGAAGACTTCGCGCGCTTCGACGAGTTTGTCCGGGAAGAAGATGTCTTCGACCGTGAGCACCGCTAGCGGCACGCCCTGGGAGTCGCGCAGTGCGATGTCGCTGCCGGCCTGGATCGACGCCGCGAACGCCTCGCTGACGTCGAGCGTGATCGGCATCGGCCACAGCGTGCCGTCGGCCAGACGCATCTCGCGCACGACGCGGTCGTAGTCGCGGCGCGTGAGGAATCCGGTCAGCGGCGAGAACGCGCCGTTGAGCAGCAGTTCGAGATCGCAGAGCTGGCGCTGGGTCAGGTCCCAGCCCGGCAGCGCCGCGCTGCGCTGCTTCAGCGCATCGGCCGCGTCGGCCGGCAGATAGAGTTCCTTGAGTTCGCCGCCGTGCGGCGGATTCAAGGTGTCGCGGAAACCCGTATCGAGGGCGGTTGCGGTGTTCGTGGACATGAGTCGTTCCTGGTGCGAGCGCGCGGCGCTCGATCGCGCCGGAGCTAGGCGGCGCGCATGCCTGGGGAGGCGTGAGGGGATGCGTTGCGGAAATGGGGAGCGGTGCGGGTGCGTGCGGCAATCAGTGAGGCGGCGCACCCGCACCGCAAGGGGCGAGGGTCAACATCGTTCGCGTGCGGCCGCGCGCGCGGCATCAAATGTCCACATGAATGCCGCACTCGCGCTTGAGGCCGAAGAACCGCGTGTCTTCCTCGCGCATGCCCGGTTCCCAGCGCGAGGTCGTATGCGTGTCGCCGATCGAGACATAGCCCTCGTCCCAGAGCGGGTGATACGGCAGGTCGAAGCGCTGCAGGTAGACGTAGATATCGCGATCGCTCCAATCGACGAGCGGCTGGAATTTCCAGCGCCCGTTCCTGAGCTCGAGCACCTGCGCATCGCTGCGCGTGCGCGCCTGCGCGCGACGCAGGCCGGCGAACCAGGTGCGTACGGCGAGCTCGTCGAGCGCGCGGCGCATCGGTTCGACCTTGCGCAGCGCGTTGTACTGGTCGATGCCGTCGACGCCGTTTTCCCAGAGGCGTCCGTGGCGCGCCTCCATCCAGGCGCGGCTGATGGTCGGGCGATAGACCTTCAGATTGAGATTGAGCCGCTGCGACAGTTCGTCGGCGAAGCGATAGGTCTCGGCGAACAGGTAGCCCGTGTCGACGAGGATGACCGGAATGTCCGGCGACTGCCGCGTGATCAGGTGCAGCGACGCGGCCGACTGCGCGCCGAACGACGACGACAGCGCGCGGCTCTGCGGCAGCGTTTCGAGCGCCCAGGCGACGCGCTGCTCGGCCGTCAGTGCGTCGAGCCGGCGATTCAGTTCGGCAAGCGCGCGGCCGTCTTCGGCGGCACTGACGAGATCGGGAAAGCTCATGTCCTCACCTCCAGCGGGATGCCGGGCTTGGTCGCGACGATGCCGGCGCGGACCAGGAAGTCGCCGAAGCGTTCGTCCCGGCCGCGCTCGCCCGCATAGCGCGCGAGCAGCGCGTCGACCGTGTCCAGGATTTCCGGTTCTGCAATGTTCTCTTTGTGCAAACGATTCAGGCGCTGGCCGCGGTGGTCGGCGCCGAGCATCAGGTTGTAGCGGCCCGGCGCCTTGCCGACGAGCGCGATCTCGCCGAGATACGGACGCGAGCAGCCGTTCGGACAGCCGGAAATGCGCAGGTGGATGTCGGCATCGGCGAGCTCGTGCGCGGCGAGGCGCGCTTCGAGCTTGGTCACGAGATCCGGCAGATAGCGTTCCGCCTCGGCCATCGCGAGCGAGCAGGTCGGCAGCGCGACGCAGGCCAGCGCGTTGAGGCGCAGCGGCGAGGCGCTGCGATACAGATCGAGGCCGTATTCGGCGACGAGCGCATCGATATCCGCACGCGCCGTCGCGGGCACGTCGGCGACGATGAGATTCTGGTTCGGCGTCAGACGGAAATCGCCCGCATGGATCTGCGCGATCGCGCGCAGGCCCGACAGCAGGCGGCGTTCGCCGCGGTCGTTGATGCGGCCGGCCTCGATGCGCAAGGTCAGGTGCCAGCGGCCGTCTTCGCCTTCGACCCAGCCGAAGCGGTCGCCGTTGTGGTCGAACACGACATCGCGCGCCGGTGCGAGCGCGAACCCCGCGCGGCGCTCGACCTCGGCCGTGAAATTCGCGAGCCCGCGATCGTCGATCGTGTACTTCAGGCGCGAGCGCTTGCGCTCGGTGCGGTTGCCCCAGTCGCGCTGCGTCGTGATCACGCCTTCGGCGACGGGAATCACCTGGTCGGGCGTGACGAAGCCGATCACGTCGGCGAGTCGCGGATACGTGCTCGGATCGCCATGCGTCGCGCCGAAGCCCCCGCCGACGGTCACGTCGTAGCCCACGACGACACCGTTCTCGACGATCGCGATGAAGCCGAGGTCGTTCGCGAAGATGTCGACGTCGTTGACCGGCGGCACCGCGAACGCGGTCTTGAACTTGCGCGGCAGATAGGTCTCGCCGTAGATCGGCTCGTGCTCGTCGGCACCGGCGATGCGTTCTTCGTCGAGCCAGATCTCGTAGTAGGCGCGCGTCTTCGGCAGGAAGTATTCCGACAGCGCCTTGGCCTGCGCGTGCACCGTCGCGTGCACCGACGACAGCAGCGGATTGGCCGCCGACAGCACGTTGCGATTCACGTCGCCGCAGGCGGCGATCGTGTCGATGAGGCTCGCGTTGATCGCAGCGAGCGTGGTCTTGAGTTCGCGCTTGATGACGCCGTGGAACTGGAACGCCTGGCGCGTCGTCACGCGCAGACTGGCATTGGCGTAGCGCGTCGCGATCGCATCGAGCTTGAGCCACTGCTCGGGCGTCGCGATGCCGCCCGGTGTGCGCGTGCGGATCATGAAGCTGTAGTCGGGCTCGAGCTTCTGCTGGCGGCGTTCCTCGCGCAGGTCGCGGTCGTCCTGCTGGTAGCTGCCGTGGTATTTGATCAGCGTCTGGTCGTCGTCGCGCAGGCTGCCGGTCACGGCATCGGCGAGACTTTCGACCAGCGTCCCGCGCAGGAAGCGGCTGTCGGCCTTGATCTTCTCGACGGGCGAAGCGTTCGCGCTCATTTCAATACACGTCCCGGGCGTAGCGCCCTTGCTGCTGCAGCTGATTCACATAGGCGGTCGCCTCTTCCAGGCTCTTGCCGCCGTGCGTGACCGCGACCTCGATCAGTGCCGCGTGCACGTCCTTGGCCATGCGCGTCGCGTCGCCGCAGACGTAGAGGTGCGCGCCGCCCTCGAGCCAGGAGTACAGTTCGCCGCCGTGTTCGCGAATGCGCTGCTGCACGTAGATCTTGTCGGCCTGATCGCGCGAGAACGCGAGATCGAGCCGGGTCAGCTGGCCGCGCTTGAGCGCGTCCTGCCATTCGAGCTGATACAGAAAGTCGCTGCGGAAATGCGGGTTGCCGAACAGCAGCCAGTTGCGGCCGGACGCACCGGTCGCGGCGCGCTCCTGCACGAAGCCGCGGAACGGCGCGACGCCGGTGCCTGGGCCGATCATGACGACGTCGCGCGCACCGTCGCGCGGCAGGCGGAAGCGGTCGTTGTGCTCGACGAAGACCGGCACGCGGCCGGTTTCGTCCTGGCTCGCGAGGTAATGCGAGGCGGCGCCCCAGTGCGCAGTGCCGAACGCCTCGTAGGCCACGTGCGCGACGGTCAGATGCGCTTCGTCGCCGACCGCCTTCTGGCTCGATGCGATCGAATACAGCCGCGGCGTCAGCGGACGCAGCGCGGCGACGAATTCCTCGGCCGACCACGGTGCCGGATACGCGCGCAACAGATCGATGATCTGGTAGTCGGCGAGCAGCTTCTGCAACTGCGCCGCGTGGTCCGGCGACAGCAGCCGGTTGAGTTCTGCCGAACCCGCGAGCGCGGCGTGCTGCGCGATCAGCGGCCGCGACAGGCGCGTGAGTTCGCGTCGCTCGCTGAGCCACAGACGCAGCGGCTGGGTCAGTTCGTCGACGCTCACCGGCGCGTTCGGATCGAGCTTGAGCTGCGCGATCACCGCATCGACCAGTGCCGGCGGATTGCGCGGCACGACGCCGAGCGCGTCGCCGGGCTCGTAGGCGAGGCCGGAGCCCTCGAGCGACAGTTCGATGTGGCGGATGTCCTTGTCGCTCGTGCGCGCGGTGAGGCGCTGGTTCGCGACCACTTCGGCCAGGAAGGGTTTTTCGCGCGACCACGTCGCGATCGCGGCCGGACGCAGCGGCGTCACCGTCGCAAGCGGCGCCGGGCTCTTGAACTGTTCGCGCGCGAGCTGCAGCGCGCGTTCGGCCCAGGGTCTGGCGACGCGTTCGACATCCACGTCGGCGTCGGCGCGATCGAGCAGCCGCGTCGCGCCGAGTTCGGCCAGGCGCGCATCGAGCGCGCGGCCGATCTCGCAGAACTGCGGATAGCTGCTGTCGCCGAGGCCGAGTACGCCGAACTTGAGTTCCTTGAGTTCCGGCGCACGCTTGCCGAGCACGAAGTCGACGAAGCCGCGCGCATCGTCGGGCGGATCGCCGTCGCCCTGCGTGCTGATGACGACGACGAGCAGGCGTTCGCTCTTGAGCTCGCGCGTCGGATACGCATCGGCGCGCAGCAGGCGCACCTGCAGGCCGGCGGATTCAGCTTTCTGCGCGAACTGTTCGGCGAGGCGCTTGGCGTTGCCGGTCTGGCTGCCGTAGACGACGCTGAGGCGCGGCGCGTTCGCCGGCTCTTTCGCGAGCGCGCCCGTCACGGCGCGCGCGACCGTCGTGGTCTGGCTGGCGAGTCCGGCAGCGTAGCCCGACAGCCACCACAGCGAGGCGGAATCGAGTCCCTCGACGAGGCGCGCGAGCTCGCCGGACTTGGCCTCGGGCAGCGGAATCAGGGGCAGCGCGGGAGTCGCGGACATGAGCATCACCGGAATCGTTCGGACGTCTAAACGCCCTGTGATCGTCGATGCTAGGCGCCGCTCAGGACGCCAGGAAAGGATGGGGTGTTATTCGGTTATGCCCCTGGGGTATGTGTCCGGAGACCGCCGCGGAAACGGCTCAACCGCGCCGTCCGCGCCGGCGTCGACGGAGGATTTGCAGACCGGTGCTGCAGTGCGGCGTGACCGCGGTGTCCCAATCGCGACAATCCCCGACGCGCAGGCCCTAGAGTCTGCCGGGAGGGAACCCGCCGCTGCCCCTGCAGCGGCGGGTTTTTTGGTGCCCGCGAAGCAGAGACAGCGCGGGCCGCCGCGCGCACGCGGCGCCGCATCCTCATCCGTCTGCCGTCCGGCCCGCTTGGCCGCAACGAAGACGCCGCGGGCAGCGCGCTCTTGGTCCGCAGGCGGACGAAATCGTTTGAAATACCCGTCTCGCTGCGGATGTCGCTCGTGCCGCTGCGGAACAGAATGCGGGTCGGATCGTACGGTATGGGGAGTACGGCTCCGTCTGTTGTTCACGGCAAGACTGGGAGATCAACGTGCGAAAACTCAACGCAATCGGCATCGCGCTGATGCTGGGCCTCGGCGTGGCCGGGGTCGCCGCGGCCGGCGAAAGCTTCAATGCCGACAAGAGCAAAGTCACCTTCGACGCGCTCGACATCAACAAGCTCGCGGAACAGGATGCGCTGACCGACATCAAGGGGGTCGGGCCCAAGCGCTTCGCGATCGGCCACGAGCTCACCGTGAATCCGGCCGGCTATGGCCGCTGGACCACGCGGGCCGACGGCAGCCAGGTCTGGACCTTCGACATCGAGACGCCGGATGCGGTGCATCTGGGCTTCGGCTTCAATCCATTCCACCTGCCCGACGGCGCGGTACTGACGATCAAGTCGCCCGACGGCGGCCAGGAAATCGGTCCGTTCACGGCCAACGACAACAGCGTGACCGGCCAGCTCTGGACGCCGGTGCTCATCGGCAACAACGCCGCGCTGCAGTTGACCGTGCCGGCCGGGCGCCAGCAGGAAGTCCAGCTCCAGCTCGTCAAGGTCGGCCAGGGCTATCGCGGCTTCGGTGCGCGCTCCAAGCACTGCAAATCGGGCGCCTGCAACATGGACGTCGCCTGCCTCGGACCGAACGATCCGTGGAATGACAACCGCCGCGCCGTGGCCGCGTACACGCGCGGTGCGACCGACACGTGTACCGGTTCGCTCGTCAACAACACCGCGAACGACCGCCGCCTGATCTTCGCGACAGCCGGCCACTGCGGCATGAACTCCAATTCGGTGGCCGCGACCATCGTGGCCTACTGGAACTACGAGTCGGCGACGTGCCGCACGCCGGGTTCGTCGGCCAGCGGCTCGCCGCTGCCGAAGCCGAATACCACCTACAGCGGCGCCACGTTCCTCGCGAACCACGGCACGACGAGCTCGTCCGACTGGACCCTGCTCGAATTCACCGGCCCGCTGAATCCGGCGTTCAATCACTACTGGGCCGGTTGGGACCGCACCGGCGACGCGCCGGCCTGCGTGCAGCCCGGCGATCCCGCCTCGACTACCGGCATGTGCGCGAGCATCCATCACCCGGGCGTCGACGAAAAGCGCATCACGTTCATCGGCCAGACCATGGACATCCGCCGGTACCTGCAACCCGCTCCCGGCTCGGGCACCTCGCATTGGTACGTGCACTGGGATCCGAGTCCGCCGCTGCTGCCGGGCATCCAGCCGCCGCCGACCTCAGTGGTGCCGAACGTGACCGAAGGCGGTTCGTCGGGTTCGCCGCTCTACGACGTGCAGCGTCGTCTCGTGGGCGTGCTCAGCGGCGGCCTGTCCGCCTGCGGTGCGGAGGGTGACGACCTCACCGACTACTACGGCCGTCTCGCGATCGCCTGGGAAGGCGGCGGCACGCCCGCGACCGCGATGAAGACCCACCTCGATCCGGTCGGCGGCGGTACCGCCACCGTGCTCGACGGCATCAATGCCTGCACCGCGCCGGCCGCGCCGACCAACGTCACCGCGACCGCCTCGGCGGCCAACGCGATCACCGTGAGCTGGACGCCGGCCAGCGGCATCACCCGCTACCAGGTGCAGCGCAGCAGCGGCGCCTGCCCGGGTTCCAATTTCACGCAGATCGCCGAAGTGAACAATGTATCGAGCTACGTCGACACGACCGTCTCGGGCGGTTCGACCTACAGCTACAAGATCGTCAGCGTCGACACGGTGCAGCCGTGCTCGTCACTCGCGAGCAGCTGCAGCAGTGCCACCGCGACCGGTCAGTGCACCCTGAGCCCGACCTTCGCCGGCGCAGCCAGCGCCAATTCGCCGGGCACGGCCTCGTGCGAGGTCGACGTGGCCTGGGCCGCGGCGACGCCGAACTGCGGTGCGAATCCGGTGCGCTACAACGTCTACCGCTCGACCACTGCGGGCTTCACGCCGTCGGCCGCGAACCTGCTGCAGTCGTGCGTGACCACGACGACCTTCGCCGACACGAGCGTGGGTGCGAACACCTACCACTACGTCGTGCGCGCGGAAGATCCGAACGGTGCGGGCTCCGGCCTCTGCGGCGGCGGCATCGAGGACACCAACCTCGTGCGGCGTTCCGCACGTCCGTTCGGCCCGGGCAGCGTCGACGGCTTCACCGACACCGCCGAAGGTGGCATCGGTGCGTGGACCGTCGCCGGCAGCGGTTCCGGCTCGAATTGGGCGCCCGACACGACGCAGTCGCATTCGCCGACGACCTCGTTCTTCGTGCCGGATCCGGCCACGGTGAGTGAGCGCCGCCTGACGCTCACCGCGCCGCTCGACCTCGGCGCGACCGGCGGCAACAAGCTCGAGTTCTGGACGCGCTACTCGACCGAGACGAACTACGACGGCGTGCTGCTGGAGTACTCGCTCGACGGCGGCACCACGTGGACCGACATCCTCGGTGCGCAGGGTTCCGTTCCGGCCGACGCGAACCGCTTCACCGAAGGCGGCTACAACGGCGTGATGAACGCGAACGGCGTGTTCGGCGCGCGCACCGCCTGGCACGGCGCGCGCACCACCTGGACGCGCGCGACCGTCAACCTCGCCGCGTTCGGCGGCAACGTCGTGAACTTCCGCTTCCGCTTCGCGAGCGACACCTCGCAGTCGGGCGCGGGCTTCTGGATCGACGACGTGCGTCATTACTACGGCGGCACGTGCACGTCGACGCAAGCGGATCTGATCTTCGAAGACGACTTCGAGCCGTGATCGCCTAGTCGGCAATCTGCGATTGCCAATGATCGATGTGCCAAACCGGCGTCGTGACTACGACGCCGGTTTTTTTTGTCGCGCCAGACTGGTCGGCAACCTGTGCCGAAGCGCCGCGTGGAGGAATGCACGAGTTACGCTACGATTCGGCTTCCGCTTTGAATTGCTGCGCTCACGGCACGGTTGCGTGCGCATCCTGTCATGACCCCGCCAAGGCTTTCAGCGATGGCCGGCCGGTGTCTCGCGGGGTTCGCAATGTCAGTGGTACTCGCAACGCTCCGTCGCTGACGGCGGTTGCCGGACTGTCTGCCTTTTTCTGGGATGGTCGGCGCGGAACGCTCGAAGCGCTTGCGCTCGATCCGTTTACGAACCCGGTCGAGATGGCGTTGCCGTCGCTGAATGACCTGCTGGCTCGTGTGCGGCGCCGTCACGCCGAGGCATTGGCGGCGGCAATGACCGACCGCGAAGCGCTGGACCTGCTGCGTCGCGCCATCACGAGCTATCTGGCGACCCTGCCACACGGAGCGAGTGAATTCGATCGCTATTGGTCGGCGACAGCGAAGGGATTCGAGACGGCAGAAGCCGCTGCAGGCTACGCGTTGTTCACGGGCAAGGCGCAGTGCGCGCGTTGTCATGTCATCGACGGAGCGGAGCCTTTGTTCACGGACCAGCGCTACCACCATTCAGGCGTGGGTTGGTCACTGGTCGAGCGCGCCGTGCCGGCGCTGACGAGGGACGTCAAGGCCGCCGCGCTCGACGGTGCTGCGCTCGGCGACCGTGTCGCGACGGATGCGCGCTGGGCGGCGCTAGGGCGCTATTTGGCCAGCAAAGATGCGCGCGATCTCGGTGCATTCCGTACGCCGTCGCTCCGCAATGTCGCCGTCACCGCGCCGTATATGCACGACGGGTCGATCGCCGATCTGCGCTCGCCGTGGATCACGAGATTTACTATTTCAATCTTTCCAATCCCAAGCCGATCGTACTGACACAAGACGAGCGCAGTCAGCTCGTCGCATTCCTGACGACCTTGACCGAACCCGGCTATCGGCCGACGCCTTCGACTGTCAAGGTGGACTGAGTAGCGTCGGCGTCGATCGACATTCGTGCTACCGCTCCGGACTTGGATTCGACTCGGCAGTGCAGGCTTTTTCCTTGCGCTCGCGCCATTCGCGCTGGCGTTCGGGCGAGTTCAGATGGGGTAGCTGCTTCAGATACGGTCGATAGCGCACGAGTTCTTCGCATCCGCCGTGCTCGGCGGCAAGGCGCGCCCAGAACTCTGCGTTGATGCTGTCCGACGACCAGTACTCGTAGTAGTCGGCGAGCCTGGCTGCGAGTCGCGCATTGCCGTTCAGTGCGGATTGACGATAGTCCTTGATCTGCTCGGGCGAGAGAGCGAACTCGCCCGCGGGCGTTTCCTTGGGGTCGGAAGCCTCGACGCTCGTGCAGGAAAGGACAGTCATTCCCGCAGCAAGCCAGAACCCGGTAAGTCTCACAGGCAGTACCTCCGTTTGGTCGGGAACACGTCAGTGATCGTCGGAGGCGCCTGATTCGACGGCACCACATAGAACGTGTCGCTGCTCGTGACCGTCGTGGCGCCGAGTTTCACGCTGACCTTTCCGGTCGTCGCACTCGCAGGCACGGTCACCGTCAACGATTCGCCGGCGGCGGCCGACACGGTAGCGAGCGTGTTGTTGAACCGGACTTCCAACTCGGAGGGCGCGAAGCCGAAGCCCGCGCCGTCGATGCGCACCGTCGATCCTGCGATGCCACGGCTTGAGTTCAACGCCATGATCGCCAGCGAGCCTTTGGCCAGGTTGACCGCGCGGACGAGATTGCCCGCATCGTCATACGCGTACTGCGTGAATGCGCCGGCCTGATCGAAGACGCCGGTGAGGCGTCCCGAGGTGTCGTAGACGATCTTACCGGCGCCTGCCGCGCCAGCGAACAGCAGCAGAGCAAACAGGAGCGACGCGACGGACGTCGCGCGCCTCGACCAACGGCCAAGGTGTGGCATTCGATCTCCCCAATGACATGTGAGGCTTCCGGGATCGTCAGCACCTTAGAGGAGCGTGCGGCCGGAGCCCGCTCCGTACATTAATCGCAAGATGCAACTAGATATGATCACGCGACGGTTGACTGGCGAGGAACCGGGGTGGGCAGGGGCGGACGGATATCCGCCTCGCGGACCGCTCGACACCCTCATGCCGCGCATTCGCACCCGGAATCTGCTTGAATCGACGGCCCATGCCGAATCCCGCCGCCGTCTCCTTCGCCGATTTCCTCGAGACCCGCTACGCGCACCTGCTCGCGCGCTGCCGCGAGGTCGGCGTGCCGTTCTACGACGACGCCGGCGTCGCCGAACAGTTGCAGCGCGTACTGCTGGCCAGCGACTTCGCCTACGACTGCTTCTCGCGCGATCCCGCATTGCTCGCGCCCGACGCGCTGATGCTCATGAGCGATCCGCGGCCGGCCGATGCGCGCGTCTGGCAGATCGACCCGGGCGAGCGTGACGAGGCGCGCCAGATGGCGCTGCTGCGCCGCTTCCGCAAGCGCGAGGCGCTGCGCCTGATCTGGCGCGACGTCAACGGCCTCGACGACGTGGCCGATACGCTCGACGGTTCGTCGGCGCTCGCCGAAACCTGCATCGAATCCGCGCTGCGCTATGCCGAACACCTGCTCGGCGCGCGCCACGGCGTGCCGCGCGACGCGCAGGGCCGCGCGCAGCGGCTGGTCGTGCTCGGACTCGGCAAGCTCGGCGGCGGCGAACTGAATTTTTCGTCCGACGTGGACCTGATCCTCGCGTACGCCGAGAACGGACAGACCGACGGCGCGCGCGTCATCGACAACGAAGCCTGGTTCGCCAAGCTCGGGCAGCAGATGGTCAAGCTGCTCGCCGAAGTCAGCGTCGACGGCTATGTCTATCGCGTCGACCTGCGCCTGCGCCCGTTCGGCAACGCGGGCCGCGTCGCGCTGTCGTTCGCGGCCATGGAGCAGTACTACCAGCGCGAAGGCCGCAATTGGGAGCGCTACGCCTGGATCAAGGCGCGCCCGGTCGCCGGCGATCTCGCCGCGGGCAAGCGCCTCTGCGAGACCCTGAGGCCGTTCGTCTACCGGCGCTATCTCGACTACACCGCGTTCGCCGGCCTGCGCGAGATGAAGGCGCTCATCGACGCCGAAGTCGCGCGCAAGGACCTGACCGACAATATCAAGCTCGGTCCCGGCGGCATTCGCGAGATCGAATTCATCGTGCAGTTGCTGCAGATGATCCGCGGCGGACGCGAGCCCAGCCTGCGCGTGCGCGGACTGCTGCCGGCGCTCGCGGCGTGCGAACAATTGGGCGTATTGGACAAAGCGCGTACGCAGCAATTGCGACGCAGCTACCTGTTCCTGCGCCGTGCCGAAAACCGCCTGCAGATGCTGCGCGACGAGCAGACGCATGCGCTGCCCGGCGATCCGCTGCTGGTCGAGCGCATCGCGCAGGCGCTCGGTCACGCCGATACCGCCGCCTTCGCGGCGGCACTCGCGACCGAACGCGACCTCGTCGCGGAAGAATTCCGCAACCTGCTGGCGCCGCTCGACCGCAGCGCGACGCCGCAATCGCCGGACAGCTGGATGCAGCTCTGGCGCGCGCTCGATCGCGACGGCGGCGACGCGCGCGAACTCGCCGCGGCCGGCTTCGTGCCCGCGGAACCCGTGCGCGAAGCGCTGCTCGGTCTCACGCGATCGCCGTCCGTGCGCAGCATGGCCACGGGTTCGCGCGAACGCTTCGACCGCCTGATGCCGCAACTGCTGCAGGCCGCGGCGGCGAGTCGCGCGCCGGCCGCGTGCCTGGAGCGCCTCGTACGGCTGCTGCACGCGATCGTGCGTCGCGCGGCCTATCTCGTGCTGCTCGACGAACAGCCCAACGCGCGCAAGCGGCTCATCGCCCTGTTCGCCGACAGCGCCTGGCTCGCCGAGCGCGTGATCGCGCATCCGCTGCTGATCGACGATCTGTTCGATCCGCGCCTCGACGCGGTGCCGGTCGACCGCAGCGCGATCGCGAGCGAGATCGCGCGCCGCGTGGCCACGCTCGAAGCGAACGAGCCCGATCCCGAGGCCGAGATCGAGCTGCTGCAGGAACTCAAGCACAGCCTCGGCTTTCGCCTCGGCCTGGCGTTCCTCGGCAAGCGTGCGGACGCCGTGGCGACGTCACGACGTCTCGCCGTGCTCGCGGAAACGATCGTGGCGACCGTGCTCGCCCACGCAGAGCGCGATGCGATCCGTCAGCACGGCCGGCTGCCGGGCCAGATCGGCCACGGCAGCGGACTCGCGATCGTCGGCTACGGTTCGCTCGGCGCGGCCGAACTCGGTTTCGCCTCCGACCTCGATATCGTGTTCCTCTACGACGAGGCGCTGGGCCAGATCGAAAGCGACGGCCCCAAGCCGCTCGACGGTCAGCGCTACTACGCGCGCATCGCGCAGCGTGTCGTGCACCTGCTCACGACGATGACGCGCGCCGGCCGTCTCTACGAAGTCGACGTGCGCCTGCGTCCCGACGGCGGCAAAGGCCTGCTCGTCACGAGCGTGCAGGGCTTCGCCGATTACCAGCGCGAACGCGCGTGGACCTGGGAACACCAGGCCCTCGTTCGTTCGAGGCTGCTCGCCGGCGACGGCCCGCTCGCGCGCCGCTTCGCCGACGCGCGCGCCGCCGTGCTCGCCCTGCCGCGCGACCGTGACGAAGTGTTCAAGCACGTCGCCACGATGCGCGCGCGCTGGCGCGCCGAACGCGATCGCTCCACACCCGACGAACTGGACCTCAAGCAAGGTGCCGGCGCGCTGCTCGACATCGAATTCCTGCTGCAGGCGCTGGTGCTCGCACACGCCGCGACGATACCGGAGCTGCTGCAGGCGAGCGACAGCGCGACGTTGATCCGGATTGCGGCCAAGCACGGACTGCTGACGGAAGCGCAATGCGAGGCGCTGTCGAAAGCGCATGCGGTGCTGCTCGATGCGGCGTTGACGTGTACGTTGGATGCGCGGCCGCGGCTGGCGCGGCGGAGCGAAGGGCTCGATCACGCGACCGTCGAAGTGCTCGCCGTTGCGAAAGTTCTGAAGTTGGCATTCAGCTAGTTCGGCCCATCGGATGGCGAGATGGCCCAGCGTGTGTTCGGTGGCCCAAGTGCCTGCTGCCGGGCTGGAACGCAACCCGGAAGACCGCACAGGTCGCTGCGGGTCGACAATCCGATTCCGGGAAAAAGGCCGCCGTGGATCGGCCGTCAGTCTCCGGATCGTTCCTTCTGAGTAAGGTGCTGTCTCGGGACTCTCGACTTCCTGTCCGAGATTTCCAGTGAAAAGTCCGCAGCGCCGAACTCGATGACGACGCCATCGTGATTGGTGCGGATTTTCCACAAGTAGTATTCGGGTGCCTGGATCGGCGTCTCGACTGGCGTCCTCTCGATTCTGTCGATGAAGATTTCCCCGGGAGTCGTTGCATAGTTTCCGCCGCCGGTACGGATGGAGATGTATGTGTCGGTGACGATATGAAAACGAAGTGTCGCCCTGGCGACTTCAAAAATGGCTTCGCCGCCGACGGCACAATCGGGCCATTGAATGATGTGGTCGATATCGAGCAACAGTTCCGAGCGAAAATCGTCGGAAATCAGTTGCAGTCCATGAATCCGGTTGTCGTGAAATTCGTCGGAGATCCGTTCGTCTGTCGCATTCATTGGAATCTCCGCTGTGGCATCGCAGCAGATCCGCTGGCGCCGTCGTTGACCGCATGCTTCATGACGGACCTACTGCATCTTCAAAGGAATCGCCTGCTTCCCCGGCGCGCCGATCATGAACTTCGCCGTGTCCCGCGACGGATTCGCCTTGGCGAACAGGCCGATCTCGGCCATGTCGTAGTCGATCGTATAGGTCGTCGTCGGGATGCCGAGCTTCAAGATCCACGTGCCGATGTAGACGGTGGCGCCGGCCTGCAGGTCGAGTGGGCTTTTTGCGTCGCCGATGCGGTATTCGCTGTCGAAGTTCGGCGCGACCATGTTCAGTAGATAGTACTTGCCGGCGGGCAGCGTTTCGGCGAAATCATAGGTCAGGCTGCCGGGCTCGCGTTTCTTCAAGGTGATGCGTTCGATCTTGCCGGTGTCGACGTTGCGTGCGGTCAGTCGATAGGCCAGCGGCATCGTATTGCCGCCGTTGAGACGGACCTGGCCGAAGACTACGGTGTCCGAGGCATCACCCGCGAACGAAGACGCCGACGCGAGGATAAGGGTTACCGCAAAGACGAATCGCTGAAGCATGGAGACCCCCTGTGGGTTCTGTGGTCGCGCGCTCCGGGTTCAGGATCGAAAGCGCAAGGATCGATCCCGCATTCGGGTCTCGCAGAGTAGTCGGCAGCCGTCCGTGGCTGAAGAGCCAAGTCGCATAGTCATACGCGCAGCCGCCCGCACTACGGATGCATCCCCGCCATCCCGCGCAGATACTCCGCGAGCGCCTCGCGCCCATGCCGCACCTTCGCCGGCTGCGCGTCGCGCTGCGGTGTCAGCGCCCAGACGTCGAACGGCGGCAGCTGCCAGTCGGGGAGTACGCGGACGAGGCGGCCGCTCGCGAGTTCGGGGTGGGCTTCGGTGCTGCCGATCAGTGCGATGCCGACGCCGTTCGTGCACATCTGCTGCAGCAGCAATTGGTTGTTGCTGCTCACGCGCGGCGACAGCACGACGTGCTGTGTGCGCCCGTCGGCGTGGTGCAGTGCGAGGCCGCGCGTCGCGGCCGCGGTGCCGCTTTGCGAGAGCCAGTGATGATCGGGCAGTTCTTCCGGGGTCTGCGGCACGCCGTGGCGCGCCAGGTACTCCGGGGAGGCGCAGAGCCAGAGTCCGATCGCGCAAAGGCGTTGTGCGACCCAGTGCGAGTCGGGCAGGCGCCCGACGCGGATCGCGAGGTCGATGCGGGCGTCGATCAGATCGATCATCGCGTCGTCGACGAGGATGCGCAGGCTCAGCGCCGGATGGGTCGCGAGCAGCGGTGTCAGCGCGGTCGCGATGTAGGGGCCGAAGCCGATCGGCGCGGCGACGCGGAGCTCGCCGGTCGGTTCGTCGCGCGTCGTGCGCAGTTGCTGCTGCGCGCGTTCGGCGGCGTCGACCATCTGCACGCATTCGGCGTAGACGCGCGCGCCGGCGTCGCTGAGCGTGAGCTTGCGCGTGGAGCGGTGGAGCAGGGTGACGCCGTGCAGGCGCTCGAGCGCGCGCACCTGCTGGCTCACGGCCGATGCGCTCAGGCCGATGCGCCGTGCGGCGGCGCTCATCGAGCCCTGGCGTACCACGGTGGCGAAGATCGCCAGCGACTTGAGTTCGTCCATTGTGAAGTCCAGCTTATAGATGCTTGTGGTTTTCGCCGCCTAGTGGGTCGATTGTGAAGCCCTTATCGTGGCCCGGTCCACTCACTGGGAGCAATTGCATGAAAATCGCCCTGATCGGCGCGACCGGGTTCGTCGGCGCCGCGGTCCTCGACGAACTGCTGCAGCGCGGCCACGACGTGACGGCGCTGGCGCGCACGCCGGCCAAGCTCGCGCCGCGCGCGGGCCTGAACGTCGTACGTGCCGATGTGCGCGATGCGACCGAGGTCGCCGCCGCGGTGCGCGGCCATGGCGCCGTCGTCAGCGCCTACAACCCGGGCTGGAACGAACCCGATCTGTACGCCGAATTCCTGCGCGGCCACGACGCCATCGTCGAAGGCACGAAGCGCGCGGACGTGGCGCGCTTCATCGTCGTCGGCGGCGCCGGCAGTCTGTTCGTGGCGCCCGGCGTGCAACTCGTCGATACGCCGGCGTTCACCGATCACGTGCCGCCGAACATCGTGCCGGGCGCGCGCGCCGCGCGCGATGCGCTGACCGCCTTGCGCGGGGAACCGGCGCTCGACTGGACCTTCGTGTCGCCGCCCGTGGGTCTGGCGCCCGGCGAGCGCAGCGGCGCATACCGCCTCGGCGGCGAGGACGTGCTGTTCGACGGCGACAAGCCCGCGGGCATTTCGGTCGCCGACCTCGCGGTCGCGATCGTCGACGAACTCGAGCGGCCGCGTCATTCGCGGCAGCGGTTCACGGTGGCGTCGGCCTGAGGCGTTCGCGACGCGCGGTCGACGGCGCCGACTGCCGGGCTTACCGCCGCGATCGCGTGGAACGCGCCGCTGCCGCAGGTCTCCGCCGCGAAGCGCGAACTCCGGTCAGCGTATGACGAGCACCGGCACGGTGCTGCTCGCGAGCACTTTGCTCACGACGGAACCGAGCAGCAGTTTGCGCAGCGCGCCGCGGCCGTGCGAGCCCATGACGACGAGGTCGGCGCCGGTTTTCTTGATCGCGCCGAGTATCACCTCGGCGGGATCGCCGACACCGCTGTGCTCGTCGGCCGCGACGCCGGCCGCGTCGAGCTTGCTGCGCGCGGACTGCAGTGCCTTGGTCGCGTTGTCCTCGTGATACTCATGGACGGCCGTGCTGCCGAGTGCGTTGCCGATGTGCGGCGGCAGCGGCGGATCGCCGTGGCAGAGTACGAGACGCAGATCCGGATCGAGCCGGTGCCAATGGGTCAGGACGTAGTCGACAGCGCGATCGCTGTGCTCGCTGCCGTCGACGGCGATGAGCAGTTTCATTGCAACTCCTTGCTGACCGCGAGCGCGGTCCGATGACGATACGGTCATCGTGCCTTGTCGCGCCAGCGAGGCACTTGATCAGGATCAAGCAGCCGGGCGCTACCGTTGCGGTACGGGAGGGGCCGACGATCGGTACCGCGACGCCGCATCGCGCATGCGATGCGGCGCATCGATGCGCGAGTGCGTTCAGCGTACCGCGGCGAATTTCAGCGCGTCGTCGTGCCAGCGCGGCGTCGCGCGGATGCGCGGCAGCACGTCCTCGACTTCGTTGACGAGCGACCACATGTCGATGTGTTCGGGATTCATGAAGCGCTCGTCGATCACGTTGCGCATGAACGCCTGCAGCGGATCGTAGAAGCCGCGCGTATTCAGCAGCACGATCGGATTGAAATACAGCGCGAGGCGCTTGAGCGTGATCGCTTCGAACAGCTCCTCGAGTGTGCCGCAGCCGCCCGGCATGGCGACGACGGCGTCGGAATGCGTCAGCAGCCGGTGCTTGCGTTCGCGCATGTCTTCGACGATTTCGAGATTCGCGACGCCGGGATGCTGCCATTCCACGTCGATCATGAAGCGCGGAATGACGCCGATGACGGAACCGCCTTCCGACAGCGCGCCGTCGGCGACTGCCGCCATGAGGCCCTTGCCGCCGCCGCCGTACACCACCGTCGCGCCGGCGCGAGCGAGTATGGCGCCCAGGCGGAAAGCGGCGTCGCGATAGACCGGATCGACGCGTTCGCTGGACGCGCAGTAGACACAGATGCGCATGGGGATTTCCTGCGAAAAACGCGAGTATGCAGGAAGGCGAGCGGGCGCGGCAGGCGTGGGCGTCGCGTGAGAAGCGGCGCAGATCGGCGGCCGGCCCCAAGGCCAGACCGCCGATCCGGGTTCAATGCTTCGCGCTTCCGCCCGCGATCACGATCGCGCCCGGGAATTCCAGCGCGGCGCCGCTCGGGTCGGCGAGGCAGAGCGTGTGACGGTCGAGTGCGCCTATCGCGTCGATTCCGGACCCGAGGCGTCGCACTTCGACGAGGACGCGCACGAGTCGCGCGAAGCCTTCCGCGAGACGGCCGTAGAGCTCCGCCAGGACATTGCGTGCGGCGCCGGCCAGATCCGTATAGGCCTGCGATCCGAGCGCGAGGAAATAGTCGAGCCCGACGAGCCGGCGTTGCGCCTGATGCGGATACAGCCCGGCGATCAGCAGGCAGCGGTCGCCGACGTCGCGCAGCCGCTGTTCGCGCGGTGTCGGCGCGTCCTGCAGCGCATCGAGATAGTCGAGCGCCATGATGCGGCCGCCGAGTTCCGCATCGCGCAGATGCCGCATCAGCAGGAAGACGAGATAGCTCTCGGCTTCCTCATCCAGCGGCGCGGCGCCGTTGCGCTCGGCTTCGCGGATGAGTTCATGCCAGAGCGCCGTCGCGGCGGTATCGGTAAGGATTCGAGTCATGGCGCTGCCCCCCTTTGCGACGGGTGCAGCAAGGAGTGCGCCATGGAGCCGCCATGACGGATGGGAGGTAGGAATGCGTCGGCGAATGGACGGCCGAATGCGGCGTCGCGCCGGGGTGAAATCAGCGGCGAAACGCATCAGCCATGCCGAGAAAAGCCCTCCCCTCGAGCGGACCGGCGACGTGTCTGAGCGACGACCCAAGGAGTCGCGAGCGCATGCTGCCGCGGTCCGGGCCGGCCACTGCCTTGTCGACACCGGCCCTCTGATCGTGCTGGCCGCGCCGCTGAGATTCGTCGCCAATCAGGTCCCCGTGAAGGGGAGGGTCTGTTCCGCTTCGCTCCCTCGATTCGCGCCCTCACTGGAATCCATTCGCAAAGATCCGGTCCGTACAGTCGAACGTCTGGGCCGGATCGATCACGACATTGAACTCGTTGCCGATCTGCATAACCGCGGCCAGCTCACTCCGGGATTGCTGCTGCGCGCGCTCGCCGGCGGCGACATCGCCTTTTTCGAACAGGGGCTGGCGCAGATTTGCAATGTGCCTTTGCGCAACGCCCAGCTGCTGATCCACGATCCGGGCGGCCGCGGCTTCAGGGCGATCTACCAGCGCTGCCGCCTGCCGGGCGATTATCTGCTGATGGCGGA
>CAMLSI010000026.1 GCA_946482585.1 uncultured Lysobacteraceae bacterium | reverse complement strand
CGAAAGTGCTCTTCATGGTCATCAACCTTGCTCGTGGTGTGGTGCGTGGGAGGCGGATTGGTTCGGAATCAAGGCAACAGCGCATAGGCCGGCAGCGTCAGGAAGTCGGCGAGCTGTCGCGCATGAGTCAGTTCGGCCAGCATCCAGGCGGCCTGCGGCACGCGGTCCTGGCCCGGCAGTCCGGATTTCGGCAGGCGCTCGGCGATCGTCTGGATCGCGGCGTCGAACAGTGCGAAGTCGAGCGGCGTGCCGTCGTCGAGCTGCAGGCCGTCATGGTGCAGCCAGTGCCAGAGCTGCGCGCGCGAGATCTCGGCGGTCGCGGCGTCTTCCATCAGATGATGGATGGGCACGCAGCCCAGACCGTCCAGCCATGCCGCGAGATAGCGCACGCAGACATCGATGTTGTTGAGGAAGCCCGCGCGCGTGATCGTGCCCGGCGGCGCGAGGATCAGGTCGTCGCGGCTCACCTTGACGTCGTCGCGCAGGCGGTCGAGCTGATTCGGTTCCGGCATGGCTGCATCGAACTCGGCCTGTGCGACCGGAATCAGCCCCGGATGGGCGACCCAGGTGCCGTCGTGGCCGGCGCCGGCTTCGCGCTGCTTGTCGGCGCGCACGCGCGCCAGTGCTTTTTCGTTCGCTTCCGGATCGCCGGAGATCGGGATCTGCGCGGCCATGCCGCCCATCGCGAACGCGCCGCGGCGATGGCAGGTCTGGATCAGCAGTTCCGAATACGCCTTCAGGAACGGCACGGTCATGCCGACCTGGCCGCGCTCCGGCAGGATATGGCTGCGGTGCGCGCGGAACGTTTTGATATAGGAAAAAATATAATCCCAGCGCCCGCAGTTCAGACCGACGATGCGCGTCTTGAGCGCGTGCAGGATCTCGTGCATCTCGAACACGGCCGGCAGCGTTTCGATGAGCACGGTCGCTTTCATGCAGCCGGCCGGCAGGCCGAGTTCGGCCTCGGCGAACGCCATCACCTCGTTCCAGAGCGCGGCTTCGCGATGGCTTTCCATCTTCGGCAGATAGAAGTACGGACCGCGGTCGCGGCTGTGCAGCGTGCGCGCGTTGTGGAACGCGTAGAGGCCGAAATCGAACAGCGCGCCGGCCAACTCCTCGCCGTCGACGCGCGCATGCTTTTCGGGCAGATGCCAGCCGCGCGGACGCACGACGAGCACGGCGGTCTCGGGCTTGAGGCGGTATTCGCGGCCGTCCGGCGCGCGGTAGTCGATGGTGCCGGCGACCGCGTCGCGCAGGTTGATCTGGCCGTCGAGCATGGCCTCCCAGGTCGGTGCCGAGGAATCCTCGAAGTCGGCCATGAACACCTTCGCGCCGGAATTCAGCGCATTGATGATCATCTTGCGTTCGACCGGTCCGGTGATCTCGACGCGGCGATCGCGCAGTGCGGCCGGAATGGCCGCGACGGTCCAGTCCGATTCGCGGATCGGGCGCGTCTCCGGCAGGAAGTCCGGCAACTCGCCCGAGTCGAACCGCGCCTGGCGTGCGGTGCGTGCGTCGAGCAACTCCCGACGGCGCGTGTCGAAGCGACGGTGCAGTGCAGCGAGGAAGGCGAGCGCGGCCGGCGTCAGGATCTGCTCGTAACCGGGTTTGAGCGTTGCCCGGATTTCCACGGGCACCGCGCTGAACTGATCCGCTGCCACTGCCATCGCCCTCTCCGTCCAACTGCCTGCAAGGGCACTGAGCCTATGCGTGCACTGCAGCATTTGACAAACCAAACATTTCAATGCAGTTCTTTAACAACGTTAAAGCATACCCAAGTGACTGAAATCATGGCGACATCAAACGATCGTTTGAAATCGAGGCGGCCGAGCGGTGCCGGCGCGGTGGTTCCGGACGGCCGGCGCAAGGCCAAATCGCGCGGCACTGCCGAAACGACTCCGCGGTTCTATTACAAGGGCAACAGAATCAAGCAATTGCGTGCGTTCTGTCATGTCGTGAAGTTCGGCACGCTGGCGCGCGCCGGCGAAGCGCTGTTTCTGTCGCAGGCCTCGATCAGCCTGCAGCTCTCGGCGCTGGAAACCGAGCTCGGCGTGCGCCTGCTCGAGCGGGCCCGGCCGCGCTTCGTGCTCACGCGTGAGGGCCAGATGCTCTATGAACTCGCGCGGCCGCTGGTCGAGGGGCTCGAAGGGCTCGATCAGCAGTTCCGCAGCCAGCTCCAGGGGCTCGATGCGGGCGAGGTCGTCATCGCGGCGGGTTCGTCGACGATCCAGTACCTGTTGCCGCCGCTCGTGCGCGCGTTCCGCGAGGAGCACCCCGGCGTGCGCCTGCAGCTCTACAACGTCACCGGCAAGGATGGGCTCGCGCTATTGCGTCAGGACCAGGTCGACTTCGCGTTCGGCTCCATGCTCGACGTGCCGCACGACCTGTCCTACGAACCGGTGCAGTGGTTCGATCCCATGCTGATCCTGCCGAGCGATCACCCGCTTGCCGAAAAGCCCGACATCCGGCTCGAGGACCTGTCGCCCTACGGTCTGATCCTGCCGCCGCAGCGGCTGACGACCTACCGCCTCGTCGACCTCGTGTTCCAGCAGCGCCGCGTGCCGTATCGCGTCGCGATCGAAGTCGGCGGCTGGGAAGTCATCAAGGAATACGTCGCGATGGGGCTCGGCATTTCCATCGTGACCGGCATCTGCCTGACCGAGCACGACAAGACGCGGCTGCACGTGCGCAATCTGCGCCAGTATTTTCCACAACGCAGCTACGGCGTCGTCATGCGCAAAGGCAAATACCTGTCGACACAGGCGCGCGCATTCGTCGATCTGATCCGGCCGGGGCTGTTCGGTCGCGGCGACTACGACGAGGCCGGTCACTCCGAGCGGTGAGGCGCCGCTCGCTTCAGCGATCGCGATCAAGTTCGAGCCGGAAGCCGACGCCGTAGACCGATTCGACCGGGTCGTGGCCGACCTCGCTGAACTGGCGCCGCCGGTTGCGGCTATGCGAATCGACCGTGCGGTCGCTGACGATGCGATGGTCCTCGTAGCTCGCGTCGAGCAACTGGCTGCGCGAGTACACCTTGCCGGGTTTTTCCCTGAGCCGGCGCAGGCGGAACTCGACCGGGGTCAGCGCGAGCGCGCTGCCGTCGACGCGGGCGTCGAGGTGGTCGGCGTCCAGCACGATGCCGTCGTCGGCCGGCGCGCGCGAGCCGCGGCTCAGCGCCTGGATCGGCTGCAGCAGTCGCTGAGCGAGCTGCTCGGCGCGCTCGAGCGCGAGCGTGTCGAGACAGGCCGAGAAGCCGCTCGCGAACGCGTGCAGCTGCCAGGTCGCATAGCCGAGCAGGCTCGCGACGCTGACACTGGCGCAGAGCAGGAGCAGTCGGTGCCACAAGCGCATGGGCCGACCCGGTGCTTCGCGATTGTGCCATTGCCGCGGTGTGGGCCCGGTTTCACGACACGCGCTCGGGGACGAACGGCGGTGCGCACGACGGCGCGAGCATGACGAGCTCCGGCGAGGAAAGGTTCGGCGCTGGGGCTGGGTGCCGATCGCGCACCGGCGATGCAAGGATTTGGGAGATTTTCGCAGATCGGTGCCCAGCTTCCGGCACACGCCGCCGTAACGCGGGCAGCCTAGGCTGCGGCGATCAACCGGGAGATCGCGATGAAGCTCAGAGTGTTGACGGGTGCGCTGCTGCTGGGTGTTGGCGGCATCGCCGCCGCGGCCGAACAGGTCGAACGCAGCGAAGTGCTGACGATGGGCGCCAAGGCCGGTTTCCAGGAAGCACGCTACGCCGACGATGGCAGCGTCCGCGTGCACTATGAATTCAATGATCGCGGCCGTGGACCGAAGCTCGACGCCGACTATCGCGTCGCGGCCGACGGCGGCGTGACCGCGATCGCGAACAAGGGTAACGACTACTTCAAAGGGCCGGTCAACGAAACGCTCTCGCGCGAAGGCAACAGTTTCACGTGGAAGAACGCGTCGGAGAGCGAGACGCGCAGCATCGAGCAGCCGGCGTTCTACCTGAGCCTCAACGGTACGCCCGAGGAATACGTGCTGCTGACGCGCGCGCTGCTCAAGGCGCCGCAGCAGAAGCTCGCGATACTGCCGGCCGGCGAAGCGCGCATCGAGAAACTCGCCGACCTGAAGGTCAAGGGCAAGCCCGGCAAGAAGACAGTCACGCTGTATGCGGTGCACGGCCTCGATCTGACGCCGAGCTTCATCTGGCTCGACGACCAGCAGCGCTTCTTCGCAAGCTATTCGAGCTGGTCGTCGCTGGTGCGCGAAGGCTATGCCGACGCCTTGCCGACGCTGGCCAAGACGCAGGACGCGCAGGAGAAGGAGCAGGCGCTGCAGCGCGCGAAGACGCTGACCGAAACACTGAAGCGTCCGTTGCTGATCCGCAACGTGCGCGCGTTCGATCCGTCGACCGGCGTCACGCTCGAGGACGCGGCCGTGCTCATCGACAAGGGGCGCATCGTCGCGAGCGGCAAGGCCTCGGACGTGACGGCGCCGGCCGATGCGGAAACGCTCGATGGCGGCGGCAAGTTCCTGATGCCGGGTCTCTGGGACATGCACGCGCATTTCTTCGGCCAGGCCGACGGCGTGCTCGACATCGCCGGCGGCGTAACGACGGTGCGCGACCTCGCCAACAATCCGCCGGTGCTGGCCGAGCGCATCGCCGCGATCGAATCCGGCCGCGACATCGGTCCGCGCATCATCAAGGCCGGCATCATCGACGGGCCGGGACCGTTCGCGGGACCGACCAAGGCGCTCGCCGACAATGAGGCTGACGCGCAGCGCATCGTCGACGAGTACGCCGCGAGCGGTCACGAACAAATCAAGATCTACAGTTCGATCAAGACCGAGCTGATGCCGGCGATCGCCCGCATGGCGCGTGCGAAGGGCCTGCGCGTCAGCGGCCACGTGCCTGCGTATATGACCGCGCGCCAGTTCGTCGAGAACGGCGCCGACGAAATCCAGCACATCAACATGCTGATGCTGAATTTCCTGTTCGACAAAGTGCAGGACACGCGTACGCCGGCGCGCTTCACCTCGATCGGCGAGTACGGCGCGGGCATCGATCTCGGCTCTCCTGCGGTGCGCGACTTCGTCGCACTGCTCAGGCAGCGCGGTACCGTGATCGATCCGACGCTGAGCACGTTCGAAGACATGTTCCTCGGCCGGCCGGGCCTGCCGGGTCCGGGCTTCGCCGCGATCATGACGCGCCTGCCGCTGACCTGGCAGCGCAGTATCCGTTCGGGCGGCGGCGGTCTGCCGATCAAGCCCGGCCAGGAAGCGGCCTATCGCGACGGCTATCAGCGCATGATCGATTTCGTCGGCCTGCTGCATCGCAGTGGCGTGCGCATCGTCGCAGGCACCGACGGTTCGGGCGGCCTGCAGATTCCGCGCGAGCTCGAACTCTACGTCGCCGCCGGCATTCCGCCGAAAGACGCGCTGCGCACGGCGACGTACGACGCCGCCGCCGTCATGAAGCGCGACAAGGAATACGGCCGCCTCGCGCCGGGTTATGTCGCCGACCTGATCCTCGTCGACGGCGACCCGACCATGAACATGGCCGACATCCGCAAAGTGCGCACCGTGATCCGCGGCGACCGCCGCTACGACAGCGCGAAGTTGTTCAGCGCGATCGGCATCGCGCCGTCGCCGTAGCGAACCGAGCCAGCGACGGTGCGGCGCCGCGTAGGCGCCGCACCGTTGTCCTCACAGCGACACGGTCGCCGTTGCCGCATTGTTGCTTTCGTCGGGATCCGGCGCGTCCGACGCGACGTCCGCTGCGACGACGACGCTCGACAGTCCGCCGAACACGAAGCGCAAGCTCGTGCTGACGCCGGCCGTCAGCGGTGCGGTCTTGCAGCGATACGTCTGCATGCGCGTGAGAGCCGGCTGCGGAATGCAGCTTTCCGGTGCATTGATGCGGCCGAAGCGCAGCGCACGGAACTCGACCAGGACCTCGGCAGGCACGTTCGCCGCACCGGCGAGATGACTCACGTCGATCGCGACGGTCTTGCGTGCTTCGCCGCGGATCGCAACGGCGAGATCCGCGGACGGCGCGCAATCGTGGCCGGAGAGCGTCACCACGCCGGTGCTGTTGAATGCGATTGCCGCGTCGGTGCAGCCGTCGCCGTTCAGATCGCCGAACGCGAGGCCCTGCTGGTTGTAGTGCGACTGATACGGAATCGTCACGAGCTGTTCGCTGCCGAGACCGGACGCATCCTGCAGATAGAAACCGAATCGCAGCCAGCCGCTGTGCAGCACGGCGAGATCGTCGCGGCCGTCGCGATCGAGATCGACGGCTTCGATCGTGTCCGGAATCTGATAGCTCGCGATGTTCGGCATCACCTGGAGCTGGCCGTTCGCATCCTGGCGGTAGTGCCAGAGCCAGGTCGGCGAATTGCGCGCGCGCGACAGGATGGCATCGTCGCGTCCGTCGTCATTGAAATCGCCGACGGCGAGGCCCGACGTCGACTCGCTCGTACCGACGAAGTAGCTCTGCGGCGCAAGCCAGCCCGCCGCGCCGTCGTGGCGATGCACGGTCAGGTTCGGGATCGCGTACATCTGGCCCGACATCACGGCAAGATCGTCGACGCCGTCGCCGTTCAGATCGCCGGTTTCCAGGTCGTTGAAGCCGCCGACCTGCGTCGCCAGCGTCTGCTGGTTCGCGATGCCGCCGAAGCCGTCGCTGTAGTAGATCGTCGCGGGACCGCCGTGACTCAGGCCGACGATATCCATCACGCCGTTGCGATCGACGTCGAGGCTCGCGAGCACGTCGCCGCCGCGATTGGTGACGACGTTGCGCAGGCTGAAGCCGCCGGCGCCGTCGCGGCGCAGCAGTGCGAGACCGCCGCCATAACCCGCGACGATGTCGAGCACGCCGTCGGCGTCGATATCGGCAAGCACGAGACCGCGCGCATTGCCGTAGGTCGTCGTGTATTGCACGGCGTAGGGTTGTGCGAGCGTGCCGTCGACCTGCTGCGGATAGATCAGCACGTGGTTGGACCAGGTATTCGCGAAGTACGCGTTCGTCACGACGACGAGATCGTCACGACCGTCACCGCTGACGTCGCCGATCGCGACGGATTCGGCTTCGCCGTAGGTCGGTGTCGTGACGGGCGGCGCGAAGCCGAACGGTGCGGCGTCGGCGGTGGCGCAGAACAGCAGGGCGAGCGCGAGCGCTGCGCCAAGACGGTGCTTGGGCATGGACTACCTCCAGGATAGGGCCAGGGAAACCGCCCGGCCTAGCGCCGGGCGCCGCGTCCGGACAGGACGGCAGCGACGCGGTCTTTGCGTCGCTGCGTGTCATCGGAGCAGGTGCGTAGTGTCAGGTTTGTCCACCGCACCGATTGAGACGACGCGTGCCGGCCGTCGGCGACGAATGGTCAGTCTTTGCGACGCTTCGCGCGCGGATGCGCGGCGTCGTAGACGCGCGCGAGATGCTGGAAATCCAGATGCGTGTAGATCTGCGTCGTGGAAATGTCCGCATGTCCGAGCAACTCCTGCACCGCGCGCAGATCGCCCGAGGATTCCAGCAGATGGCTCGCGAACGAGTGCCGCAGCAGATGCGGATAGACGCGCTTCCAGACGCCCTGGCTCTGCGCCCAGCCCTTGAGCCGCTTGCGCACGGTCGCGGGCGAGATCGGCCGCCCGCCGCGCCCGCGGAATACGGGCGCGGCGGGTTCGGGCTGTGTCTGGTCGCGCAGCGCGTTCAACGCGTCGATCGCCTTGCTGCCTATCGGCACGACGCGCGTCTTCGAACCCTTGCCGAGCACGCGTACGAGCGCCTGTGCGAGATCGATATCGTTCCAGGTCAGCCCGGTCAGTTCCGCGAGGCGCAGGCCGCTCGAATAGAACAGCTCGAGCATCGCGCGGTCCTGCACGGCCTCGGGCGTATCGGTCGGAATCTCGACGAGCGCATTCGCCTCGTCGACGTCGAGCACCTGCGGCAGCTTGCGCCGCAGCTTCGGCGCGCGTACGTCGAGCGCCGGATCCTGTGTGATCACGCCTTCGCGCAGCATCCAGCGGAAAAAACTGCGGCAGGCCGACAGCAGATGATGCAGGCTTCCGGGCTCGCGTCCGCGCCGGTGTTCGCGCGCGACGAGGCTGCGCAACGGCTCGGCGCGCAGCTCGCGCCAGTGCGTGAGACCGAGGGACTGCGCATGCGCGTCGAGCAGCGCGAGCTCGCGCGCGTAGTTCACGATGGTGCCGGGTGCGTAGCGCTTCTCGACGCGCAGGTAGTCGAGAAATCGCGCGACATCGGCAGCGAGCGCGCTCACGGGTTCATTCAGCGCATCGGATAGCGCGTCACCGACGCCGTGATCGCTTCGGCGATGAGCTTCAGGAACACGGTACCCATGCCCGGGTGGAAACGATCCATGTCGTGGCTGCCGATCGCGAGCATGCCCAGCCCGTTGACCGGCATCAGCACGGCCGAATGCACTTCGCCGGCGCGCGCGCCGAACAGGGCGGCGAGTTTGTCGGGCTGCAGCCGGCCGCACAGCGGTTCGTTGCGCTGCAGGAATTCGGCGAATGCGGGCAAGGCGGCCTTGCCGCCGGGTTCGAGAATCAGCCAGTCGCTCGCCGGCAATCCGTCGCTGCGTCCGAACAGCACGATGCGCACGAGATCCGTGTGGAAGTCCTCGGTGAGTCCGGCGACGACGCGACTCAGGCTGTCGCCGAGCGACGTCGCGCGCATCAGCGACAGGGTCAGCGTGTGCACGCGGATCATGAGCTGTTCGTTTTCGTGCGCGATCTCGATGAGTTCGCGCAGGCGTCGCGTGAGCTCGCGGTTCTTGTCGCGCAGCACGTCGAGCTGATAGCTCGCGAGCGACGCCGCGGCGCCCTCGTCGCGCGGCAGACGCAGCGCCATCGCGAGGTCCGGAAATTCGTTGAGGAATTCGGGATGCCGGCGCAGGTAGCTCGCGACTTCCATCGCGGTCAGGCCGTCCTTCAGGCTCATGTCGCTCATACGTAGTAGTTCCCTTCGAAAACGAAAGCGGCCGGGCCCGTCATCCAGACCGGCTGCTCCGGCCCGACCCAGCTGATCTGCAGCATGCCGCCCGGCAGATGCACGTCGACTTCCGAGGCGACGCGGCCGCGCTGCGCGAGCGACACGACTGCGGCGCAGGCGCCGCTGCCGCAGGCCTGCGTTTCGCCGACGCCACGCTCCCAGACGCGCAGACGGATTTCGCGCGGCGAGATCACCTGCGCGAAACCGACGTTCGCACGATCGGGAAAGTCCGCATGAGTTTCGAGCCGCGGTCCCCAGCTTGCGACAGGCGCCGCCGCCGTGTCGGCGACTTCGATCACGGCATGCGGATTGCCCAGGGAAACCGCGCCGAACTCGATTTCGACCGCGTCGAGCCGGCGCCGATACGTCGTCGCGGCGACGCTTGCGCGCAACGGAATCGCCGCGGGCGCGAACTGCGGTACGCCCATGTCGACACGCACGCGGCCGTCGCGCAGCATTTCGACGGCGACCGGGCCGCTCGGGCTCTCCAGTCGCGTGAGGCCTTCGGCGAGTGCGCCGGCGCGCCGCAGCCATGCAGCCACGCAGCGCACGCCGTTGCCGCACTGCCCGGCTTGGCTGCCGTCGCGATTGTAGATGCCGTAGCGGAATGCGCAGCCGGGATCGCGCGCGGGTTCTATCGTCAGCAGCTGATCGAAACCGACGCCGACGTGCCGGTCGCCGAGGCGCGCGATCGCGGCCGGATCGAGCCGCAGCGCATGCGTGCGGCAATCGACCACGACGAAATCGTTGCCGATGCCGTGCATTTTGCTAAAAGGCAAAGATTCCATGATGCGCTACGCGTCGCGGTTCACTTCGTCGCATCGGTCTTGGCCGGTGCCGGCGTCGTGCCGGGCTTGACCAGATCGCCCTTGTTGCCGCAGGCCGCGAGCAGGCCGATCAGACAGAACAGGAACAACGTACGCAGAAGCTGTGGCATGGCATAGACCGTGACGGTGCGGGGATCGCGTGCGATCCGTGATGCGGGATTGACGGAGGATGCAGTATAACGAGGCGCGTCCCCGGTACGGCGATCCGCGATGCTGCCCGATATCCCCGCCCTGCTGCCTGCCATCGCCGCCGCCGTGTTCGGTCTGGCCGCGCTCGCGCAGACGTTCGCCGTGCGCCGCCGTTGGCGTCAGCGGCGGCGCCTGTCGGCCTGTCATCGCGGCGCGTGGCTGCTCGTGCTGCTGAGCCTGGCCTTCGTGCTGTGCGTGCTCGCGCTGTCGCTCGACGGCTACCGGCGCCTCGTCGCCGAGGAGCCCGTCGCGCGCATCGGCGTGCGGGCGTTCGGGCCGCAGCAATGGGCCCTGCGCGTCGATCTCGCCGACGGCTCGCACGAAAGCGTGCAGCTCGCCGGCGACGACTGGCAGCTCGATGCGCGCGTGATCAAGTGGACGCCGCGCGCGGTCAGTCTCGGCGCGCACCCGCTCTACCGCGTCGAACGCATCAGCGGCCGTTGGCGCGACACCGCCAAGGCCCAGACGACGCCCCCGAGCGTCACGGCCCTGAGCGGCGACGGGATGCTCGACCTCTGGCAGCTCAAGCGCCGCTATCCCGCGTGGCTGCCCTGGGTCGATGCGGATTTCGGCAGTGCCGCCTACATGCCGCTGATCGACGGCGCGCGCTACGAGGTGACCATCGCCGCCGCCGGCGGACTCATTGCACGGCCTGCGGACGCGGAAACCAAGGCGAAGCTCGACGCGATGGACTGGTAACCTACCTTCGCGGCACCGCATCGCACGACAGCCGGAAGCCGGCTCGAGCGGATGTCGCGCGCGCCGCGGCGGTTGGCTACGCGCCGGTCGCGCTGCATGCCGGCTCCGTAAGTCTCCATACCTCGATCACATCACGCCATGAATACCCTGATCCTTCTCGTCGAGAACGAAAGCTCGTGGTCGCCCATCGTCTGGGCGAGCGAGCGGGGCGGCGAGTCCACGGAGGACGGTCGCATCGTCATCGACGGCCGGCACGGCTGGCTCGCGATTCATCACGATCAGAGCGTGCTCGATGATTTCGACGACGAGGAAAAGGCCGAAGCCATGGGTGCACTCGTGGATCCGGTCATCTTCGTCGTGGAATGGCGCGGCGACGTGCTGGTGGAAACCTTCGTCAAGGCCGTGCCGCCGGGCTGCCGGGCGTTCGTCGACAACGATCACGGTGCATTCGCGCCGATCACGCTTCTGCAGAACACGCCGTTCGCGGCGTGGGCGCGTGCCGTGGCGTTGCAATAACGGAAAGCGGGCGCCGCCGCGTCGGTCTCCGAACCGCTATTTGCGCTTGAACCGCAACGCCATGCCCTGCCCTGCGCCCGCGTCGAGCGCATGCACGTCTTCGCCGTGACAGGACTTCACGTCGGTCACGGTGTAGATCGCGGCGGGATCGAGTTCGTGCACCAGGCGCAGCAGCTCGGGCATGCGGCGGCGCTTGTCGACGACGTAGAGCACCTGCACCGAAGCCTGGCCGCGGTGGCGGCCGGCGAGTTCGACGACAGAATAGCCGTGCTGGGTCAGTGCGTCGGCGAGGTTGCAGGCGCTGCAGTAGGAAATGATGCGTACGAGTTCGCGGCCGACGCCGAGGCGTCTTTCGAGTGTGATGCCGACGAAATTGCCGGTCGCATAGCCGGCGGCGAATGCGATCACCAGGTACCAGTGATCCAGATGGCCGATGACCTTGCTCGCGGCGATGACCCAGATCGCGGCTTCGCAGAAACCGATCAGCGCGGCCAGCAGGCGATAGCCGCGAAAGCCGACGAGGATGCGCACGGTGCCGAACGAGACGTCGACGATGCGCGCGAGAAAGATCGCGACGGCAAGCAGGGCGGGGTACGCATCGATCAGCTGGGCGAGGGTCGTCATGGTCTCTTGCCGCGCTCAGCGCAGCGTCTCGCGTTGCACGTTCTGTTTGATCGAGTCGGCTTCGATCGCGATCCAGACGAATCGGCGATCCGTGTCGGCGGCCATGAGCTTGCGCATTTCCGTGAGCGAGGTGCCGCAGGGACCGCACCACGCGGCCCAATAGAGGAATACGACGACATCGGCGCCGGCGACGTCGGGTTTCGCGATCGGATTGCCTTCCTTGTCGGTCAGGAAGCCGACGAGTTCGTCGACGCTGAGTCCGCCCGGCAACGCGTGGCGCTCGGTCAGCGCCGCGGTGAACCGCCACGGTATGCGGTAGTTCCAGCCGACGCTGTGCATCACATGGCTTCCGTCGGCGACGAATACGTCCATGCGCGGCAGGCGCAGGCCGCCCATCGCTTCGAGCTGGTGCAGCCGCCGGCGCGACAGCACGGTTTCGACGAGCCGCACGTTCGGCGGCATCTGATCGGCCGCCGGCAGGCGGCTGCGGCGCGCGGTGTCGGTGACGTCGGTCGCGACGCCGGCCTCGGACTGCAGCGACGGATCGGCCGTCTGCAGCAATGCGAACGCGGTCATCAGGGCAAGAAGTTTCATCGGTCACCGGCCTTCAGGATTTTTTCATAGCGCCAGGCCGCGGCGCCGTCGTCATAGTAGTCCTCGAGCGCGGCGATGCGGCGGTAGCCCTGCGTTTCGTAGAGCGCTATCGCGGCGGCATTGTCGCGCCGGACTTCGAGCCGGAACCGGGTGCAGCCGCGCTCGCGCGCGCCGGCTTCGGCCGCGGCGAGCAGCGCCTTGCCGATGCCGCGGCCGCGGGCGGCGGCGGCCGTCGCGAGCGAATACAGCCGCGCCAGCGACGAGCGTTCGCGGAAGAACACCAGCGCCGAACCGAGCAGGCCGTCTGCGTCCTCGGCGACGAGCACCGCCGCGGTCGGACTGTCCAGGTGGCGGCGGAATTGGCGGGAACGCATGCGGTCGTAGGCGAAGCTCGCGTTCTCGAGGGCGACCAATGCATCCAGATCGGCAGGAACGGCGCGGCGCAGGCGGAAGTCGGCGGTCATTGGCACGCACGGAGACTAGCAGGGCAAGGCACGGCGCGGTGTGCCGCAAACCGCGGACCGGCGCCGCGATCGCGCACCCCGGCGCATTCGCTGAACTGCGACTGCACGGTCGCGCGGGGCGGCCGCGACGGGAACCTCGAGCACGTGCCGCACTCACAGGGCTGTGTCACACTCGCGCCGCTCGCAATCCTGACCCTTTCGCCCCGTCATGCCCGATCCTGACTCCGTAGCCGCGGCCGCCGTCCGCGTCGCTTTCCCGCACATCGCCTCATGAGCCGCCTCGTCATCGTCGTCGAAAAGGCGTCGGACTGGGGCTCGTACTACCCGTCGGACAACGTGGTCACCGCGACGGACTACCTGCGCGAATCGCTGAGCACGGACGAGGAGCGCACGCAGGTCATCAATCTGTGCCGCAGCTACAAGTACCTCGGCACCGGATACTACGTATCGCTGCTGGCCGAGGCGCGCGGCCACAAGGTCATCCCGTCGGTGCGCACGATCAACGATCTGCGCCGGCGCTCGCTCTACGGCCTGGACATCGAGGATCTCGAGCAGCGCATCAGCCGCTTCCTGCCGGATTCGCGCGACACGACGGATTTCGGCCTGCAGGTGTATTTCGGCGAGACCAGCTACTCGCCGCTGCAGGACCTCGCGCGCCAGGTTTTCGAAATGTTCCCATGTCCCATTCTGCGCATCGAGTTCGAGCGCGAACGCGAATGGGGCATTTCCGCGATCAAGCCGGCCGGCCTGCATACGCTCAACGACCCGCAGGAAGACGCGTTCGCCGATGCGCTGGACCGGTTTTCCAAGAAACTCTGGCGCAAGCCGCGCGCGCGGCGCAAGTTCCGCTACGACATCGCGATGCTGCACGATCCGGCCGAGGCGATGCCGCCGTCGAACAAGCGCGCGCTGAAGTCCTTCGTCGACGCGGGCAAGGATCTCGGCATCGAGGTCGATCCGATCACGCGCAACGATTACACGCGGCTGGCCGAGTACGACGGCCTGTTCATCCGCGAGACCACGGCGCTCGACAACCACACCTACCGCTTCGCCAACAAGGCCGAGAAGGAGGGCATGGTGGTCATGGACGATCCCACGTCCATCCTGCGCTGCACGAACAAGATCTACCTGCACGACCTGCTGCGCTCGCGCAAGCTGCCGACGCCGAAAAGCGAGATCCTGTTCCGCGACGATGCGAAGAAGATCGCGGACCTGCCCGGCGTGCTCGGCTTTCCGATCGTGCTCAAGATTCCCGACGGCTCGTTCTCGCGCGGCATCGTCAAGGCCGAGAACGCCGAGGAGCTCAAGAAAGGCGCGGAAGATCTGTTCCAGCACACCGCGCTGGTGATCGCGCAGGAATACCTCTACACCGAATTCGACTGGCGCATCGGCGTGCTCAACAAGGACCCGCTGTTCGCGTGCCAGTACTTCATGTCGCGCGGGCACTGGCAGATCTACAACCACGGCGCACGCGGCACGGCGAAGTCGGGCGGCTTCAAGACCTTGCCGGTGCGCGAGGCACCGCCCGAAGTCGTGCGGCTCGCGCTGAAGGCGACCAGCCTCATCGGCGACGGACTCTACGGCGTGGACCTGAAGCAGGTCGGCAATCGCATCGTCGTGATCGAAGTCAACGACAATCCGTCGATCGATGCCGGCGTCGAGGACGAATACCTCGGCGAGGATCTCTATCGCCGCATCATGGAAGAGTTCCTGCGGCGTCTCGAACGCAAGCGGCTCGGCCTGACCGACTGACGCGACTGCGGCAGCGCAGCTTGCCGGACCTGCACGGCCCGACTATGGTCTGCGGACATCCTGAAAATCACGGGCGGCACGCGCGGCGTGCCGCCCGTCTTGCTTTGGAGAACCGCATGAACGACCGTCATTTGCCCAACCCGTCCGGCCTGCCGCCGTCGCTGATCGTTTCGCGTCTGGACTGCGAACGCCTCGATGCCCTGCTCGACTCGCCGCCGGCTGCCGGCCTCGACACGCGCGGTCTGCGCGACGAACTCGATCGCGCCGACATCGTCGAGCCCGGCCAGATCCCGGCCGACGTCATCACCATGAATTCTGTGATCCGTTTTCTCGACGAGGACAAAGGCACCGAGCGCGAGATGACGCTGGTCTATCCGCGCGACGCGGACGGCCGCGCCGGCCGCGTGTCCGTCCTCGCGCCGGTCGGCAGCGCCCTGCTCGGTCTTCGCGTCGGCGCCGCGATCGCGTGGCCGTTGCCGGGCGGGCGCGCCGCGCGCCTGCGTGTGCTCGGCCTGTCGTATCAACCCGAAGCGGCGGGCGACCTGCATCGCTGAACCGTGCGGATCGATACGCAAGTGGACAGGTGTACAACGCGGCGTGACGCGCGCGCCGGGTCCCCGGCGCAGCGCGTTCAACGCGCGACGTTGAGCCGCGGCGCGCTGCGCAAGCGTCGTGCCTGCGCCCTGACGTGACGCCATCCCTGGCGCCGGTCGAACGGACTTCCGGTCCCGGCCACGTCAGAACGGCGGTGCACGAACGAGCCGACGAGGATGGCCCGTGCGTGCGCCGCCAACCGCTGGCGACGTTGCATCGCCCACATCAGGAGTGGTGCACCCACGAGCCAGTACGCGGGCCAGCCGAACGCGATCGAATGCGCTCGCGCGGCAGGCAGCAGCAGTACGCCGGCGATGCCGAGGCACAGCCAGACTTCGATGAAGCGCGCGATCAGGGTGGATTCGTGCGAACGATCGACGGGCTGCTGCGATCCGGTCCGGGGCATGGCGTTCTCCGCTCGTGGGTGCCGACGCAGTATGTGCGGCGCGAATCTCAGATCCTGCGAGCGCGCAAAAGCCGCGTGACATAATCGGCGCTCACTCTGGGAGCCGGCGCGTGGAAACCCACACCATCCTGCAATACACCGTCGTGCTGCTGGCTGCCGCGGTCGTCATGGTGCCGATCGCCAAGCGCTTCGAGCTCGGCGCCGTACTCGGCTATCTGATTGCCGGCGCGATCATCGGACCGCCCGGCTTCAAGCTGCTGCAGAATCCCGAACAGATCGCGCACATCTCCGAACTCGGCGTCGTGCTGCTGCTGTTCGTGATCGGCCTCGAGCTCTCGCCGCAGCGGCTCTGGGTCATGCGCAAGGCCGTGTTCGGCGCGGGACTCGCACAGGTGCTCGCGACGGCGGGCGTGATCGCGGCGATCGCCATCGCCGCGTTCGACGTGGTGCCGAAGTCGGCCGTCATCATCGGGCTCGGGCTCGCGCTGTCGTCGACGGCGTTCGGCCTGCAACTCCTTGCCGAGCGCAAGGAACTCACCTCGCCGCACGGCCGCCAGGGCTTTGCGATCCTGCTGTTCCAGGATCTCGCGGCGATTCCGATCCTTGCGGTCGTGCCCGTGCTCGCGGTCGGGCAGGGCGCGGCCGTGAACACGATCGAGGCCGGCAAGGTCGTCGGCACGATCGCACTCGTCGTGCTCGCAGGACGCTTTCTGCTGCGACCCGTATTCCGCATCGCGGTCAACACGCGGATCCCCGAAGTGTTCACGGCGACGGCGCTGCTCGTCGTCATCGGCACGGCGTGGCTCATGGAGCTCGCGGGCATCTCCATGGCGCTCGGCGCGTTCCTCGCCGGACTGCTGCTTGCCGACTCGGAATACCGCCACGAACTGGAATCGCAGATCGAACCGTTCAAGGGACTGCTACTGGGGCTGTTCTTCGTCAGCGTCGGCATGGCAGTCGACCTTTCGCTGCTGCTGCGCGAGCCGTGGCTCGTGCTCGGACTGACCACTGCCCTGCTCGTCGTCAAAGGCCTCGTGCTGTTCGCGGTCGGCACCACGGTCGGAGGGCTCGATCGCTGGCAGTCGCTATCGCTCGCGGCCGTGCTCGCGGCGGGCGGCGAATTTGCGTTCGTCGTGTTCCAGCTCGCCGCGGGCAGCAATCTGATCGACGCGCGCCTGCATGGTCTGCTCACGCTGGTGATCACGCTGTCGATGGCGCTGACGCCGCCGCTGCTGCTCGCGCTGAGTCAGTACGTCCATGCGAACACGCGCAAGCCCGAGCGCGAATTCGATCGCATCGACGGCGATCCGCCGCGCGTGATCATCGCGGGCTTCGGCCGCGTCGGCCAGATCGTCGCGCGCGTGCTGCGCGCGCAGAAGATTCCGTTCACGGCACTGGAAAATTCCATCGAGCAGGTCGATGCATCGCGGCGCTTCGGCAGCACGATCTACTTCGGCGATCCGAGCCGTCCCGAACTGCTGCGCGCCGCACACGCGGACCGCGCCGAGATCTTCGTGCTCGCGACCGACGACCCCGAGGCCAACGTGCGCACGGCGCGGCTGGTCAAGCGCATGTATCCGAACCTCAAGATCTTCGCGCGCGCGCGCAACCGCCAGCATGCGTTCAAGCTCATGGATCTGAATGTCGACGGCGTCGTGCGCGAAACGTTCGAGGGCAGCCTCGATCTGACGCGTCAGGTGCTCGAGGCGCTCGGCCAGCCGCCTCGCGTCGCGGCCGATCGCGTCAACCGCTTCCGCGCACACGACGAGGCCTTGCTCAAGGCGCAGCACCTCGTCTACGACGACGACGCGGCGCTGATCCAGTCCTCGCAGGAAGCGTTGATCGAACTCGAACAGATCTTCGCCGCCGACACGAACGAAGTGCAGGATCAGGCGTGGTCGGGCGGTGTGAACCGCGAATGGTGATGGACGACGGCCTCGCGTAAGGCGGCGGCTCGCCCTAGCCTGCGCACCGTTCGATCACTGGTTTGCCGGCTGCCTCAGCATCTGCGCGAGGCTCGGGATCGCGCCGCTGGCGCCGAGTTCGGCGGCGACGTCGGCGTAGCCGAGCAGTTCGGCGATTTCGGCGGGCCGCCGGCCGAGACAATCGCGGATGTCGCGTTCGGCGCCGCGCGCGAGCAGCTGGCGCGCACAGCCGAGCAGGCCGTGGATCGCGCAGGCGTGCAGCGCGCTGACGCCGCGCTCGTCCTGTGCGTCGAGGTCGGCGGCGAAGTCGAGCACGAGCGCGACGAGGTGCGCGATCTGCGCCGGATCGCACGGCGATCCCGGCTCCGCGCGGCCGCCCACGAGCAGCAGCAGCGGCGTCTGCCCTTTCGCGTTGCGCGCGTTCGGCGCCGCACCGAGCCTCAGCAGCACTTCAAGAACGGCGCGCGCCCGCGCGCCGGCGTGACCGAAGGCAAAGTGCGCGGCCGCATGCAGCGCGGTCGAACCTTTCTCGTCGGCGAGATTCGGATCGGCGCCGGCCGCGAGCAGTTTCTCGGTGAGTTCCGGAAAGCCCAGCGCTGCGGCAATCATCAGGATCGTGCCGCCGCCGGGCAGCCGGCGATCGAGTGCGGCGCCCCTGGCGAGCAGCCGCTCGACGACGGCGTCGCGACGCGCGCTCACGGCGGCCGACAGGCAGGTGGCGCCGCCGGCCGCGGCGTGTTCGACGTCGGCGCCCCGGTCGAGCAGCCGGCGCACGACCTCGTCGTGGCCCTGGCCGCAAGCGCGCAGCAGCGCCGTCGCGCCCTGCGCATCGGTGCCTTCGAGCGGAAGGCCGAGGTCGAGCAGTCGTTCGACCGCGGACGCATCGCCGCAGGCCGCGGCAGCGACGAGATCGTCGCTGCGCAGGCGTCGCCGCGGCAGAGGCCACTGCGTCCAATGCAGCCAGCGGCGCAAGGTCTTGTTGCCGGTCAGCGCGCGGCCGAGCGCCGTTTCGCCGTCGTTCGCGGCGATTTCCGGATTGGCGCCGTGGCGGATCAGCGAACGCACGACACCGTCGAGCTGCTCCGCGGGCGCGGCCAGCGCCGCATGCAGCGGCGTGCGACCGTGCTGATCGCGCGCGTTCGGGTCGGCACCCGCATCGAGCAGGCGGTCGAGCAAGGTCGAGGCGCCCAGCTGCGCGGCGAGATGCGTCGCGGTTTCGCCGTGTTCGTTCGCGGCGAACGCGTCGGCGCCGCGCTGCGCGAGATCGAGCGCGAGCGCGAGCAGTTGTTCGCAACGCGCGCCGCCGCCGCTGCGGCGCGCAGCTTCGAGCACGCGCCGCAGCACGCCGGCACCGCCGCTGCCGGCGCCGGCTTCGACGAGCTCGCTCAGCGCGTCGGCCGAATCGGGCAGGCGATCGAGCACGGCCGCGAACAGGCTGCCGCGCGCGAGATAGGCGTCCGGCCGCAGGCCGTGATTGAGCAGCCACTGGCGCGGGCGCGCGTCGCTGTGGGTCGAGAGCTCCAGCCAGATGCCGGCGAGATCGGTCTGCGACCACAGGCCGATTTGCGGCAGCAGACCTTCGGCGATGGTCCAGTGACCGAAACGCAGCGCATCGAGCAGGTGGGCCGGCGAATCCGCGACGGCGCTGCCGACGCCTTCGGCGACCGAACTCGGCAGTGCGTAGTCGGGATCGATCAGCGCGACGAGATCCCAGCGGCCGCCGGCGATCGCATGGTCGAGCGCGCGGCGTCCGTCGGCGCAGGCGCGCTGGCGGTCGACGCCGAGCGCGAGCAGCGCGCGCACGACGGCGGCATTGGCCTGGCGCGACTGGCAGGCGATCACGAGCGCGCTGCGGCCGAGATGGTCGACGCGATTCGGATCGGGCTTGCGCGCGGCGAGCAGTGCGATCACTTCGGCCGCGCCCGCGCGCGCGGCTTCCATCAGCGCCGTGGTCGCATGACTGTCGCCGACGTCGACGTTCGCGCCGGCATCGAGCAGGCAGCGCACGATCGCCGCATGCCCCGCGAGGGCGGCGGCCATGAGTGCCGTGCGGCCCAGCGGACCCTGCGCATCGACGCGCGCCTTGTGCTTGAGCAGCAGCTTGACGCCGGTGACGTCATCGTCGGCGATCGACGCCGCCGCGCTCAGTGCCGGCTGCGCATGCTCGACCTCGTTGCGCCCGCCGTGTTCGAGGAAGAAACGCAGCAATGTCCAATTTGCTGCATGTGCCGCCTGGCCCAGCGGCGTCAGACCGTCGCGATTGATCGCGGCCAGCGGTGCGCCGGCGTCGATGAGCATGGCCGCGACGACGGGTTCGGCCGCGAGCGCGGCATAGTGCAGCGCGGC
>CAMLSI010000025.1 GCA_946482585.1 uncultured Lysobacteraceae bacterium | reverse complement strand
GTCGCCGGCCAGACCAACCTGATGGGCGTGCACGACCTGTCCAACCTCGAACGCCTGCGCGAGCTGTTCGACGCGTTCCAGCGCAAGCGCGACCTGCTGGCCGTGCTCGAGCGCTGTGCCCGGGCCGAAGGCGTGCGCCTTTTCATCGGCGAGGAATCGGGCTTTGCCGCGCTCGACAACTACAGCCTGGTCACCGCGCCCTATGGCGTGGAAGGCCGCGTGCTCGGCGTGCTGGGCGTGATCGGGCCGACCCGCATGGCCTACGAGCGCGTGATTCCGGTCGTGCAGGCCACGGCGCAGATCCTGTCCGGCGCCTTGAACCGGCACCAGTCGCCCCAATAGCAAGCCGGTCAGTCTATCCGTATCATGCCGCGCCCCGCGGGGTGATGGAGTTCTTCCGACCATCCCGCTCCCGTGGGGACGGGAAGCAAATCGCCGGAGCTTGAATGCAAAACACCGAATCCACCGCGCCCGCAGGGGCACAGGGCGGCGAAGGCATGTCCGCTGCCGAAGCGGCCATCAATGCCGACATGGAGGCGCTGAGCCGACAGCTGGCCCAGGCCGAGACCGCCGTCGCCGAGATGCGCGACACGCTGTTGCGTGAGCGCGCCGAGCTCGAAAACCAGCGCCGCCGCCTGCAGCGCGACCTGGAGCAGGCACGCAAGTTCGCGAACGAACGCCTGCTGTCGGACCTGCTGCCGGTCTGCGACGGGCTCGAAAGCGGGCTCGCGGTCGAAACCGCCGACGTTACCGCGATGCGCCAGGGCCTCGACCTCACGTTCAAGGCGCTGCTCAAGGTCGCCGAATCCAATGGCCTCAAGGCGGTCAAGCCGACCAACGAGCCGTTCAACCCGGAACTACACCAGGCCGTCAGCATGATCGACAGCCCGGCGCATGCCTCCGGCACCGTCGTCAATACGCTGCAGACCGGCTACGCGCTCAACGACCGTCTGCTGCGTCCGGCCATGGTCGTCGTCGCGAAATGAGCGGGTTTCCGGGCATCGGGCAGGACGCCCGGAAACCATCTTGAATAACCGCTGCGCGACTACAGATACCGCCGCAGCAGCGATCCGGCAGGGTCGAAGAACCAATTCGAGGAGCTAAGCAATGGGCAAGATCATCGGTATCGACCTCGGCACGACGAATTCGTGCGTGGCGATCATGGAAGGCAACACGGCGCGCGTCATCGAGAATTCCGAGGGTGACCGCACCACGCCGTCGATCGTCGCATTCACGAAGGACGGCGAAACGCTCGTCGGCGCGCCGGCCAAGCGCCAGGGCGTGACCAATCCCAAGAACACGTTCTACGCGGTGAAGCGCCTGATCGGCCGCAAGTTCACCGATGCCGAAGTGAAGAAGGACCTCGAGCTCGTGCCGTACGGGATCGTCGCGCACGAAAACGGCGATGCCTGGGTAGCGACCAGCGACGGCAAGAAGATGGCGCCGCCGGAGGTGTCGGCCAAGGTCCTCATGAAGATGAAGAAGACCGCCGAAGACTTCCTCGGCGAGCCGGTGACCGAAGCCGTCATCACGGTGCCGGCCTATTTCAACGACTCGCAGCGCCAGGCGACCAAGGACGCCGGCCGCATCGCCGGTCTCGAAGTCAAGCGCATCATCAACGAACCGACCGCGGCGGCGCTGGCCTACGGCCTGGACAAGTCCGGCGGCAAGGACAAGAAGATCGCTGTGTACGATCTCGGCGGCGGCACGTTCGACGTGTCCATCATCGAGATCGCCGACGTCGACGGCGAGAAGCAGTTCGAAGTGCTCGCGACGAACGGCGACACGTTCCTCGGCGGCGAAGACTTCGACAAGCGGGTCATCGACTATCTCGTCGAAGAATTCAAGAAGGACCAGGGCATCGACCTGCGCAACGATCCGCTCGCGCTGCAGCGCCTGAAGGACGCCGCCGAGCGCGCGAAGATCGAGCTGTCCTCGTCGCACCAGACCGAAGTCAATCTGCCGTACGTGACGGCCGACGCGTCGGGTCCGAAGCACCTCAACATCAAGCTCACGCGCGCCAAGCTCGAAGCGCTGGTCGACGATCTCGTCAAGAAGACGATCGAACCCTGTCGCATCGCGCTCAACGACGCGGGCCTGCGCGTGTCCGACATCACCGAGGTCATCCTCGTCGGCGGCATGACGCGCATGCCGAAGGTGCAGGAAGCGGTCAAGGACTTCTTCGGCAAGGAACCGCGCAAGGACGTGAACCCGGACGAAGCCGTCGCGGTCGGCGCGGCGATCCAGGGCGGCGTGCTCGGCGGCACGGTCAAGGACGTGCTGCTGCTCGACGTGACCCCGCTGTCGCTCGGCATCGAAACCGCGGGCGGCGTGTTCACGAAGCTCATCGAGAAGAACACGACGATCCCGACCAAGGCCTCGCAGATCTTCTCGACCGCCGACGACAATCAGACCGCAGTCACCGTGCACGTGCTGCAGGGCGAGCGCGAACGCGCCAGCGCGAACAAGTCGCTCGGCAAGTTCGACCTGTCGGGCATCGAGCCGGCGCCGCGCGGCATGCCGCAGATCGAAGTCGGTTTCGACATCGACGCGAACGGCATCCTGCACGTACAGGCCAAGGACAAGAAGACCGGCAAGGAACAGCGCATCGAGATCAAGGGCAGCTCGGGCCTGTCGGACGACGAGATCCAGCGCATGGTCCGCGATGCCGAAGCGAACAAGGAAGAAGACAAGAAATTCCACGAACTCGTCGGCTCGCGCAACAAGGCCGACCAGCTCGTGCATGCCGTGCGCGATGCGATCAAGAATCACGGCGGCAAGGTCGCCGACCAGATCGGCCGCATCGAGGAAGCGCTCAGCGATCTCGAGAAGGTCATGAAGGGCGACGACAAGGCTGCGATCGATTCGCGCACGACCAGGCTCGAAGAAGCGGCCCAGCCGCTGTTCGCGGCGGCGCAGGGACAGGGCGGCGACGCCGGTCCGCAGGCGCAGGCCGGTGCGGGCGGTGCTGCGGCCGACGATGTCGTCGACGCCGAGTTCACCGAAGTCAACGACAAGAAGTAAGCCGACCCCAGCTGAAAAACGAAACGGACAGTCCGAACGGCTGTCCGTTTTGTTTGTGAGGCCGGCCGCACCGAACCCAGGGGATTTGCCGGCATTGCCGCAACGATCATCATGAGCAAGCGCGACTACTACGAAACCCTCGGCGTCGAGAAGACTGCGAACGAGGAAGAGCTCAAGAAGGCCTTCCGCCGTCTCGCGATGAAGTATCACCCGGACCGCAATCCGGACGCCGACGCGCAGGAGAGATTCAAAGAGGCCAAGGAGGCCTACGAGATTCTCTGCGACAAGCAGAAGCGCGCGATGTACGACCAGTACGGCCACGCGGCGTTCGAACAGGGCGGCATGGGCGGCGGTCGCGGCGGGTTCCACGGTGCCGACGTCGGTGACATCTTCGGTGACATCTTCGGCGACATCTTCGGCGGCGGCCGCTCCAGCCGACCGCGGCGCGGCTCGGATCTTCGCTACATCCTCGAGCTCGACCTCGAAGAGGCCGTGTTCGGTATCGAACGCACGATCGAAGTGCCGACGCTGGTCGCCTGCAAGACCTGCGAGGGTTCCGGCAGCAAGGACGGCAAGACGTCCACCTGCGCGACCTGCCGTGGCCATGGCCGCGTGCGCATGCAGCAGGGCATCTTCTCGGTACAGCAGGTCTGCCCGCATTGCGCCGGCACCGGCAAGACCGTGGCCAATCCGTGCAAGGACTGCCGCGGCGAAGGCCGCGTCGAGGACGAGCGCACCCTGCAGGTCAAGATTCCGGCCGGTGTCGATTCGGGCGACCGCATCCGTCTCGCTGGCCAGGGCGAGGCCGGCCCCGCGGGCAGCGAGCCGGGCGATCTCTACGTCGAAGTGCGCGTGCGCGAGCATGCGATCTTCCAGCGCGAAGGCGACGACCTCTACTGCGAAGTGCCGATCCGTTTCACCCAGGCGGCACTCGGTGCCGATCTCAAAGTGCCTACGCTGGACGGCGAGGCCGTGATCACGCTGCCGGCCGAGACGCAGACCGGCAAGCTGTTCCGCCTGCGCGGCAAGGGCGTGAAGAACGTGCGCTCCGGACGCCTCGGCGACCTGCATTGCCGCGTCGTCGTCGAGACGCCGGTCAAACTCACGCGGCGCCAGCGCGAACTGCTCGAAGAACTCGAAGGTACGTTCGAAGGCGCGGAGCCCGGCGCGCACACGCCGCGCGCGAATTCCTGGTTCGACGGCGTGAAGCAGTTCTGGGAACGGATGACGTCGTAGGGCGCGTCGAGGCGCCGTTGCCGGACGACGGCGCGTGCGTTCTGCGGAAGCAAGCGTCGCCCACAAAAAAGCCCGTCAATCAGAGACCAGGGGGAGGGTTCCTGGTGTCGTTGGTGACTGACGGGCTGAAAAACGGCCGGCCGCGATGCGGCCGGCGTTGTGATGAAACCAGGTACTGCGTTTATTCGGCGCTGGCCGAGGCCGGCTTGGCCTTGGGCTGACGCTTGGCCTTCGGTGCGGCGGCCGGCTTGGCCGCGGCAGCACGGGCCGGTTTCGGGTTCAGCTTGCGGATCTCGCGCGAGAGTTCTTCGACGCGGCTCGCGATCTCGTTGAGTTCCTTGCGGCCCGGAACACCGAGCTTGCCCAGTGCGCGGGAGACGCGATCCTCGAACACCTTCTCGAGCTTGTCCCAGGTCTCCTGCGTGCGTTCCTTGACCTGGCTGACGCCGGTCTCCACGGCGCCGCGTACTTCGTCGGCCTTGCCCAGCGCGAGCTTGCGGGTCTTCTGTTCGAGGCTGACGCCTTCGCGTACCAGCGTATCGAACAGGCGGGTGCCTTCTTCCTGTGCCTTGGCGAAGGCGCCGAGGCCGGCCAGCCAGATCTGCTGAGCGGAGTCCATGATCGACTTGCCGAGGTTGTTGTCCGCCGATTTCGGCGCCGACTTGCCCTTGGTCTTGGCTTTCAGTTTCGGTTTGCTCATACGACGCTCCTCAAAGGGGACTCCCGGTACGTCACTGCGCCCAAGATTGCGCGGCAGTCTCGGTGCGGTGGCTAGAATAATCACACTATGCACACTGCGCGCCGTTGCCGTGGCGGCCGGGCGATGTGCCGATATTTTCCACTTTGAAAAAATGCTACGAGTGGCCGCGCGCCGGCTTGCGCGTCCGCGTCCGCGTCCGCGTCCGCGGCGCGGGGGCTACCAGCGTTTCGAGCTCGTCGAGCGCCCCGCGCAGCCGGTCCGTCGCCGGGGTGCGCGGCGCCGGCGCCGTACCGAGTCCCGCGCGCAGGGTCCGGTTCGCGTCGTCGAGCACGGACGTATCGAGTGCGAGGCCGTGGCGGGCGAGTACCGGCTCCAGATCCGCGCGCCGCGCGCGCAGGTCGGCCAGGGTCGAGCGGTAGGCGTGCTCGGCGACCTGGAGCCGGTCGCCGTAGCTGAACACGTTGGTGAAGAACATGCGCGCATCGTCGGCGTTGGGCTCGAACAGCACGACGTCGGCTGCGGCGTAGTGGCTGCGGTACTTCGACAGGCTGGCCTGCATGCGCGACTGCAGCAAGGTGCGGAAGGTCTGCGACAGCACTGCAGGCAGGCCGCGCTCGACCAGGCTCGCGGCGGCGTCGCCGCTCCGCGTCGCGTCGAACGGGACGAGCGGATTGATGCCGATGACGAGGTCGGCGCCTTCGTCGAGCGCGACCGACGCATGCAGCGTGCGCTGCAGCGCACCGTCGACATAGAAACGATCGCGGATGCGCACCGGCGGATAAAGGCCGGGCAGGGCCGAGCTCGCCTGGATGGCGCGCGAGATCGGCACGTCGTCGAAGCCCGGCGCGCCGAAGCGTATGGCCTTGCCGCTGTCGAGTTCGACTGCGATCACGTAGAGCTTGCGCGACAGCGTACGGAAATCGTTGCTGCGGCCGTTGCGGGTGAACACGCCGCGCAGGAAGGCCTCGATCTGCTCGTTGTCGAACAGGCCGGTCGGCAGCAGGCTGGCGAGCCGCACGAGATTGTCGGTCAGGCTTTGCTGCAGCGGGCGACGCGCAATGTCGACGAGCCAGTCGAACAGCAGTCCCGGGGCGCGCCAGCTGCAGCGCAGGTACTCGAGCAGCGCCGGCTGCACGAACAGATCGGGCCGGAAACGCGCCTCGTGCGACTCGCTGGTCAGGAAAATGCGGCACATCTCGGCTGGACTCAGCCGGTTCGCCAGGCCGGCGACGAGGAACGCGCCGGAACTCACGCCGACGTAGACGTCGAGCGCTTCGGCGTCGAGCCCGCATACCGCGTCCTGGATCGCGCACAGCGCGCCGAGTTCGTAGATGCCCCCTAACGGCCCGCCGCCGGCGACGGCGAGGCCGATGCGCGATGTGCGGCGCAGCTGGGACGGTTGGCTGGCGGCCTGGATGACGAGCATGGCGATCCGCTATCGGAAGATCCGGCCGATTGTATTCGGACTGACTGTAGTCGGACTGATCGTCGTTGTACCGGTGGCCGTCCCGCCGGGCCGGCGGCGAAACCGGCCGGCGATCCCGGCGGCGCTCAGGCCGTGCCGAAGTGCTGCACCAGGCGCTTCTCGATTTCCTTCTCCACCGCCGGCTTTAGCATGGACAGCAGAAAACCCAGTTCGGCGGTGACGTGGACCAGTCCCTTCTCGAGCGCGATCTTGCCGTTCACGCCCGAGCGCTCGAAATGCAGCACGTTGCCGTTCCAGCCCCAGGTCAGGTCGAACTTCCTGGAGATTTCCTCAGCCACCTCCGTCACCGCGATCTTGGCTTCCTTGACGGGTTTTGCGTGCTTGTGGCGAATATCGATCGAGGGCATTGCTGGGTTCCGCAGTGAAAGAGAAACGAGGCTTGTGGCCCGGGAGCTTTGCTCTATGATGCCCGAGGCCGCGTAGTCGGCGTGACGCAGTGCCGCATGCGGCCACGATTGCGGCGGGGACGCGCATTTCAAGCCGGCTGCCGCGAGGCAGTCCAACGGATCGACTGCTGCGAGGCAGTCCAATGGAAGCGGGGTAGGGCCGACGTGCATCTGAGATCGCTGCTGTGGGCGGCCATGCTGACGCCGTGCGTCGCGGGCGCCGCAACGATAGAGGGGCGGATCACGCTCACGCTCGACGGCAAGGAGCTTCGACCCGAAGAAGCCGCCGAGGCCGTCGTGTATTTCCGGCCGACGGTACCGGTCGCGGTCGCGGCGGCCCGGCAGCCGGTCGAGATGGTCACGCTGCGCAAGCAGTTCGCGCCGCGCATCCTGCCGGTCACGGTCGGCACCGAGGTCCGCTTCCCGAATCAGGATCCGATCCTGCACAACGCGTTCTCGACCTCGAAAGACAACGGCTTCGACATCGGTCTCTACGGCCAGGGCGAGGGCAAGGCACAGCGCTTCGACCATGCGGGCTACGTACGCGTCTACTGCAACGTTCACCACTCGATGGTCGGCCACATCCTCGTGCTCGACACGCCGTTCTTCGTGCGGCCCGATGCGCAGGGCAAGTTCCGTCTCAAGGACCTGCCCGCGGGCAAGGGCGATCTCGTGGTCTGGCTGGACCGGGCGACGCCGTGGCATGCGGAGGTCGTCGCCGGCAAGGCCGAGCCCGTCACGATCAAGCTCGAGCTTGCGCAAAAAAAGATTCCGCCACACATGAACAAGTTCGGAAAACCCTACGGCAGGAGCAGCGATGGCGGCTATTGAGGGGCACCGGCGGCAAGGCGGGTTCGCGCTGCCGCTCGCGATCCGCTTCTTCCTCGCGATGGCGCTGATGATCGTGCTCGCGGTCAGCGCCGCGATCGTCGTGACCTACGTGCAGGGCAAACGCATCGCCGACCGCGCCATCGGCAAGACCCTGACCACCAGCGAAGCCGCGCAGCGCGAATTCGAGCAACATCGCCTCGAGCAGCTCGAGCTGAGCCTGCGCCTCGTCGCGTCCGACGCGAGTTTCGTCAAATACATCGCCGACGCGAACAGCACGAGCAACCTGCCCGGCCTCGGCGGCGATGCCGCGCCCGACACCATGTCGATGCGCGACCTGCTCGGCGACCGGCAGAAGGACATCGGCTTCAGCCTTGGCATCCTGCTCGACGGCAAGGGCGACGTGCTCGCCCGCACCGATCAGACCGAAGCGTTCACCGAATCCCTGGCCGCCGATCCGCTGGTCGCACCGGCGCTCGCCGAGGCGCGGCCGCTCAGCGGCTACTGGCGGCTCGACGGCAAGCTCTATCAGGCCGCGATCGTGCCGCTGGCGCAGGACCAGAACGTGGTCGGCTTCCTGCTGCTCGCGCAGGCCGTCGACGACGCGCTCGCGAAGAAGGTCGCGCAGGTCAGCGGCGCGGAGATCGCCTTCTGGATGCCGCTCGGCGGCAAGCCCGCGCTCGTCGCGACCTCGCTCGATGCGCCGCTGGCCAATGCGCTGCGCGAGAACGTCCTCAGCGTCGGCAGCCTGCCGGCGAAGACGCCCGGCAACGACGGCACGCATCTGAATCTGGCCGGACAGGACTGGGTCGCCCGCACATCACCGACCGCGGCGGCCGACGCGGCCGATCTGGGCCAGGTCATGGTGCTCGCCTCGTCGGAACAGGTCGTCGCGAGCTATCGCGCGATCCTCAACAGCGTGCTGCTCGGCGGGCTGATCACGATGCTGCTCGCGCTGCCGCTGTCGTACCTGATCTCCAAGGGCATCCTGCGGCCCGTGTCGACCATGGCGGCCGCGGCCGAGCAGGCTGCGGCCGGCAATTTCCAGACCCGCCTCGGCACCCAGGGACAAGGCCAGGACGAACTCGCGCGGCTCGCGCGCGCGTTCGATTCGCTGCTGTCGGATCTGCGCGAGAAAAGCGACATGGAAGGCTATGTCGGCAACCTCGCACGCTTCCTGCCGGAACCGGGGCAGGAAGGTTCCGGCGTGACTGTGCATACGCAGCCGATGACACCGGTCGTTCCCGCTCGCCGCGAGTCGGCGGTGCTGCTCGGCCTCGAATATCGCCACCTGCTGACCGCCCCCGCGCAGACGCCGCCCGAACAGGTCGTCGATGGCAACGCCCAGGTCCATGCGCGCCTCTGCGCCGCTGCCGCGCACAACGGCGCGCTGTGTCTGCGCGGCCCCGGCGCGCGCTGGACACTCGCCTTCAGCGGTCCGCAGCGGCTGCACGATGCGCTGGGTGTGCTGCGCGACGAACTCGCGACCGCGACGCCGCCGGCTGCGGCGCTCGCCGACGGTCCGGTCGTGTTGGCCGATGCCGGCGGCGACGCGCAACTGATCGGTGCCGTGCAGGTGCAGATCGACCGGCTGCTCTGCGATGCGGCGCCGGGCCAGATCCTGGCCGGCCGCAGCAGCGGCGAGTCGCTGCGCAGCGAATTCGGCGCGGACGCCGTCGCGGTCGCGACCGGCGGTTTCAGCAGCAAGCAGTACTACGCGCCGACGGCCGACCTGCTGCAGCGACTGCCCGCGCCGGTCGCGTCTGCGCCGTTCGCGAGCGAGGACAACGCCACGGTGCCGCGCGGCGCCGCGGCGGTGACGCCGCGCGCGCCGAGCGCACCCGTCGCGGCGACGCGCGGTGCGCGCGACGCAGGCGAACTCGCGCCGGGCGCCACTCTGGGCGGGCGCTACCGCGTGCTGTCCGTGCTCGGGGCCGGCGGCATGGGCGTGGTCTACAAGGCGCACGACCTCGAGCTCGACGACGTGGTCGCGCTCAAGATGCTCAAGCCGGGGGCGCTGCTCGATGCCGAACAGCTCGACCGCCTGAAGAGCGAGATCAAGCTCGCACGCCGCATCACGCATCCCAACGTGCTGCGCACCTTCGATTTCGGCGAAGTCAACGGCCTGCCGTACATCTCGATGGAATACGTGCGCGGCATGACCTTGCGTTATCTGCTGCGCGAAGCCAAGCGCGTCCCGTATTCCGCGGGCCTGCGCATCGCGCGCCAGCTCGCCGCGGGTCTTGCGGCCGCGCACGAGGTCGGCGTGCTGCACCGGGACATCAAGCCCGAGAACCTGATCCTCGAAGCCAACGGCAACGCCAAGCTCATGGACTTCGGCATCGCACGGCCGGCGCGCCGCGCGACGCCGGGGCACACTCAGCCCGGCACCTTCCTCGGCACGCCGAACTACTGCGCGCCCGAGCAGCTGGCCGGCGAGGAAGTCGACGAACGTGCGGATATCTATTCCTGCGGCGTTCTCATGACCGAGATGTTCTGCGGCGCGCTGCCTTACAGCGGTTCGAACACGATGGAGATCTACATGGCGCAGATGCAAGCCGAGCCGGCGCGACCGTCCGCGCTGTGGCCGGAAATCCGGCCCGAACTGGAAGCGCTGATCCTCGCGTGCCTCAAGCGCAATCGCGCGGACCGTCCGGCCAGCGCGACCGAACTGGCGGCGGCGATCGCCCAGTTGCGAGCCTGACCATGCGCGCCTTCACGCTCGGAACCCGGTTCGGAAGTCTCGCGGCGCTCGCACTCGCGACGATGTTCTCCGGTGTCGCGCAGGCCCAGGACGGCATTCTCGATGCCGCCGCCGAGGAGGCCGCGCCGGCATCGCGCTGGAGCTGGTTCGGCGATCTGCTCGTACGCTACGACCACGTGGAAGGGTTGCTCAACGACCGCACCGTGAGCCGCTGGCGCGGTCGCGGACGTCTCGGCGGCGAATTCGCCGCGATGCCCGAGCTCAGTTTCGGCGCCGCGATCGAACTCGCGCAGGGCAGCGACGACAACGCCGACAACCGCATGAACAACGACAACGAGCGCAGCGATCACGCCAACGTCGACCAACTCTGGATGCGCTGGCAGCCCGGCGAGAACACGCGCGTGCTGATCGGCAAGGCCGCCTTTCCGCTGGAGCTGTCGCCGCTGACCTGGGACGCGGACCTGCGTCCGGCCGGCGTCAGCCTCGACCAGTCCTTCTCGCTCGGCGACTACAGTCGCCTGCAGCTCGTCGTCGGCGGCTTTGCCGCGCAGCATCTCTACGACGACGATACGCGCATCGCCGCGGCGCAACTCGCCTGGCGCTGGCGCGAAGGCGCGCCGACGAATGCGGCGGTGTTGCTGGGCTATCTGGATTTTTCCGACCTGGGTCAGCTCACGCGGCAAGGACTCACGCGCACGAACCGGCGCGTCCCCGCGACCGGGCCGTTGCTCAGCGACTATCGCCTGCTGGACCTGCAACTGGTCGGCCGCACAGCACTCGGCGAATGGCCGCTCGAAGCGCGGCTGGATATCGTGCGCAATCTCGGCGCCGACGATCAGCGCGACGGCGCGCGTTTCAGTCTCGTGCTCGGCAGCCGCTTTCGTCCGGGCGGCTGGGAGTTCGGCTATTCGAACCAGCGCATACAGCGCGACGCGGTACTGGCCGCGTTCAACGAAGACGATTGGTGGTTCCACAGTTTCACGCATGGCTTCATGCCATGGGTCGGCTACGGGATCGACGAGCGCTGGAATCTGCGTCTCGCGGCGTTTCACGAGCAGCGCGACGGCCTGTCCGAACACACCGATCGCATCCTGTTCGACGTCGGCGCACGCTGGTAATCCCCCGGGGACCTCGTGCTAAATTGCCACCGCGTCATTCAACGGAGTGGGCCGGTCAGCTGATGGAAATTCGCGCGCGCTTGAGCTTTCCGAACGGCGAGCACCCCGATTTCGTGCTGGCGCCCGGCGTTTGTGGAATAGGCTCCGATCGGGACAACCAGATCGTGCTCGGCGGCAGCGGCATCGCGCCGCATCACGCGCGTCTGGAGATCGACGGCCGCGGCCTCACGCTCAGCGTGCTCGATCCGCGTGCCCATACCCACCTGAACGCGCGCCCCGTGCGCGAAAAAGGCATCGTCCGGCTCGGCGACGTGCTCAGCGTCGATACGGTGCAGATCGTCGTGAAACCCGAGCGCGACGAAGTCATCCGCACCTCGGTGCCCAGCGAGAATGCGAGCCCCGCCGACGCGGAAACGCGCGCGCGCGCGGTTCCGCCGAAAGTCGTGCTGCGCGGCGTTTCCGGCGCACAGTTCGGCCGCATCGTGGCGGTACGCGGACGGCTCACGATCGGCCGCGGCAACGAATGCGACCTCGTGCTCGACGAGCCCGAGATGTCGCGCCGCCACGCGATGATCGAAAACAACGGCGACGGCATCTACCTGCGCGACCTCGGCTCGTCCAACGGCACCTTCGTCAACGGCGTGCAGGTGCGCGACGCCGTGCTGCATCCGGGCGATCAGATCGCATTCGATCGCAACCGCTTCCTGCTCGAAGCGCCGGGACTGCCGCTGCGCGGCGAGCTCGTCGAAGAACGCAGCCCCGGTTTCGCGCCCGCGATCACGCAGACCATGCAAGCGGTGACCTTGCCCGATCCGCCGGCCGGCAAACCCAAACCCGCCGCCGCGGAGACCGTGGAAACCGCCGCGAGCCGCAACGAGATCTGGTGGCTCATCGGCGCTGCGGCCGCGATCGGCGGCGCGATCGCGCTGCTGTTGCTGTTCGGATTCTGATGCGGCGGTCCGTCGTCGCGGTATCGATAGTCGGCGCCGATCGCCATCGGCGATTCCGGTAGAGCGCGACATCGCGGTCTGCGGCGCTCATCACGATCGACGGGACGCTTCGGCGTCGCGGTCGGCCGCTCCGCCGCGCAGCCGCCGCGCGAACGTACGCCACGGTATGCGGAACGCCATCAGTCCGAGATAGATCGCGAAGTAGACCAGCGGTTCGCGCACGGCGATCTTCTGGCCCGACTTGACCAGCCAGAGATAGTGCAGCACCGCGCAAAGACCGATCACGTAGACGAGTCTGTGCAGCCGCGACCAGTGGCGGCCCAGGCGACGCATCATGCCTCGGGTCGAGGTCAGCGCCAGCGGCACGAGCATGAGCCATGCGAGGAATCCGACGGTGATGTAGGGCCGCTTCACGATTTCGCCGAACAGCTGCCGCCAGAAGCCGCCGAGATCGATGACGAGATAGATGGTCAGATGCAGGCTCGCGTAGAAGAACGCGAACAGACCGAGCATGCGGCGGAAACGCAGCAGCGCCGCGACGCCCGTGATGCGGCGCAGCGGTGTCACGGCCAGGGTCGCGAGCAGCAGGCGCAGAGCCCAGTCGCCGCTGCGATGTTCGAGTACCGCGACAGGATCGGGACCCAGCGTCTGCCGGTAGACGTCCCACGCCAGCAGCGCGAACGGCAGCAGGCACAGGGCGAACACGATGACTTTCGCGACGACGACGGGCCTGTCGGCGGAGCGTTTCACGGCGACAGCCCTCGCGTGCGTCGACCTGCGGTTTCTCCGCCGGTCGCCTCATCGGCGATCCGGCGTGCAGGCAGTACCAGTGTCGTGTGCAGGCGCGGCAATCGGCAGGCGGGCATGGTGTCCGTCGTGGGGCAGGACGTCGGCGGCATGCTCAGAAGTTCGTGCGCAGGTCCATGCCGGCATAGAGCGACGCGACATCGTCGGCGTAGCCGTTGAACGGCAGAGTCGCGATGCGCCGCGAGAACAGGCTGCCGCCGTTGCCCGAGATGCGGCGTTCGCTCGCCTGCGTCCAGCGCGGATGATCGACGTCCGGATTCACGTTCGAATAAAACCCGTATTCGTTCGCCGCGGCGAGGTTCCACGAGGTCGCGGGCTGACGTTCCCAGAACTCGATGCGCACGATCGATTTCGCGCCCTTGAAGCCGTATTTCCACGGCACCACGAGGCGCAGCGGTGCGCCGTTCTGGTTCGGCAGCTCGCGTCCGTACAGGCCGACTGCGAGCAGGCTGAGCGGGTGCATGGCTTCATCGATGCGCAGCGCCTCGCGATAGGGCCAGTCGAGCACGGGATAGGCCAGCCCCGGCATTTCCGACGGGCGGTTCACGGTCGTGAACGCGACATACTTCGCGCGCGACGTCGGCTTGAAGCGCGCCAGGCATTCGCCGAGCGGGATGCCGACCCACGGAATCACCATCGACCAGGCTTCGACGCAGCGATGCCGGTAGATACGCTCCTCGAGTGCATGCGGCTTCAGCAGGTCCTCGAGCGTGAACCGGCCGATGACTTCGGCATGGCCGGCGACTTCGACGGTCCACGGCTCCGGCTTGAAACGGCCCGCGTTGCGCGAAGGGGAGCTCTTGTCGGTGCCGAACTCGTAGTAGTTGTTGTAGGTGGTCGCGTCGTTCCAGCTCGTCAGGACCTCGTCCGTCTTCCAGCGATCGTTACGTCGAGCCGACAGCGCGGCGCCCTCCGGTGTGCCGGCCTGGCCCGGTTCGCTGCTGCCGCAGCCCGTGGCCAGCAGCGGCGCGGCAAGGCCGAGCTTGCGCAGGAACTCGCGGCGCTGCCGGTACACGGACTCGGGCGTGATCTCGGAACCGGCGATCGGCGCCGGGCGGAATCGTTTCATGGTCGGACCTCGTTTCGCGAGCAGACCGGGCCGGCGGCGGTGATCTTTCATCCGGCTCTGGCGGCGCGGACGGCCCTCGTTATACTGGCGCGAAATCAGTCGATGTCGAGTGACGGTGCACGGGGAACCTCACATTGCAGCGGCGTTTCGTTACTCGGCCAGCCTGATCGTCGTGCTGGATGCGGGCGACGGCTGCATCGTCGACGTGAGTCCCTCCGTCGAAACCGCGCTCGGTTACGCGCGCGACGAACTCCTCGGCAAGCGCCCGATCGACATCGGTCTCTGGCGCAATCTCGATGAACGCGCGCTGCTCTGGGCCAACCTGCGCAGCCAGGGGCGGCTCTGCGACCAGCCGTTCGAATTCGTCGCGCGCGACGGCCGTACGCTGCGCATGCTGTCCAACTGCGAGATGTTCGATCTCGGCGGCCGCCTGCACGTCATCTGCATCGGTCGCGACATCGGCGAGCAGCCGTCCTCCGCCGCGGCCGCGGACGTGTCGAGCTATCGCTCGCTGTTCCTCGCCGCGGCCGAAGGGATCTATCGCAGCCTGCCGACGGGCGGCCTCATCGACGTGAATCCGGCGATGGCGCGGATCTTCGGCTATGAGCTGCCTGAGCAGATGTTGCGCGAATTCGGCCGTTCCTCGCGCGAGGTCTATGCCGATGCCGAGGACTACGAGCGCATGCTCGAGGAAATCCGCCGCGACGGCGTGCTGAGCAACCGCCGTTCGCGCGTGCGCCGCCGCGACGGAACCACGATCTGGATCAGCGAGAATCTGCGTTCCGTGCGCGACAGCGACGGCCGCCTGCTGTTCTACGAAGGCTCCGTGATCGACATCACCCCGCAGGAGGACGCCGAGCGCGCGTTGCGCCAGTCCGAAGAGCTCTATCGGATTCTCGTCGACAACTGTCGCGACGGCGTGTTCCTGATCCAGCGCGGCAAGGTCGTCTTTCTCAACGAAGCCATGGCCGGCATGCTCGGCTACACGGTCGCCGACCTGACCGGCAGCGAATACATGGAGCTCGTCGCGCCCGAATCGCGCGAGGCCCAGCAGCGGCGCCGCGAGTCGCGCGAGAGCGGATCGCGCGAAGTGCAGGGCTACGAGATCTACATGCTGTGCAAGGACGGCTCGCGTCGCCTCGTGCAGGTGCGTGCCGATCCCGTGGTCTACGATGGCGATATCGCGAGTACCGGAACCGCGCGCGACATCACCGAAGAGCGCTCACGACAGCAGGCCCTGAGCGAAGCCGAACGCAAGTACCGCCAGTTGTTCCGTCACTCGGTCGTCGGCCTGTTCCAGGCGCGCGCCGACGGCAGCGTGGTCGAAGCCAACGCCGCACTGGCGCGACTGCTCGGCTACGGCTCTCGCCGCGAACTGCTGCAGCAGCTGCAGCATTTCGACGACCTCGATGTCGACGCCGACGTGCGCCAGCGCATCCTCGGCCTGCTGCAGGCAAACGGCCAGGTCGCCGACGAGGAAGTGCGGTTGCGCCGGCGCGACGGGCGCAATATATGGATTTCAGTAAATATCCACATAGTCCGTGACGAAGAGGGTCACGTGCGGACCCTGGAGGGTTCGGTGCAGGACATCACGGCGCGGCGCGATGCCGAACGCGCGCTACTGAGTTCGGAGGAGCGCTACCGCATCCTGGTCGAGCACGCGCAGATCGGCGTCTACGTGATGCGCGATGCCCGCTACATCTATGTGAATCAGCGTTTCGCGGCGCTGACCGGTTACGACGAACGCGAACTCATCGGCATGCACTGGACCGAGCTCACGAGCGCGACGGGCAGGCGCATCGTCGAGGACCGGCTCGCGGCGCGCGAGCGCGGCGAACCCGTGCCGCTGGAGTACGAGACCCTGCTGCGGCGCAAGGACGGACGCGAACTCCGCATCAGCGTCAGCGCGGGGCCGATCCGTCTGGAGGACGGCGACTATTTCAGCGGCACCGTGCGCGACGTGACCGAGCGTCATCGCTTCGAGAGCGAGCTCGAACACAACGCGACCCACGATGCGCTGACCGCGTTGCCGAACCGCGTGCTGTTCGAGCGCTACCTCGTCGCCCGCCTGCGCGAAGCGCGCGCGGCCGACGACTTCCGCTATGCGATCCTGTTTCTCGATCTGGACGGCTTCAAGCTCGTCAACGACAGCCTCGGCCATGCGACCGGCGACCAGTTGCTCGTCGAGATCACGGCGCGGCTGCGCGCGGCCGTTCCACCGGGTTCCGTGCTCGCTCGCTACGGCGGCGACGAATTCACGGTGCTGCCTCCGGCCTGCACGGCGCTGGAGGTCGAGCAGCTCGCGCAGCGGCTGCTGCTGGTGCTCGGCGAACCGTTCGTGTTCGACGGGCACCGCATCTATTCCGGCGCGAGCGTCGGCATCGTCCTGGGCCGGCCGGCCTACGAGACACCCGAGCAGGTGCTGCGCGATGCCGACACGGCCATGTACCGCGCGAAAGCGCGCGGCAAATCGGCCTATGTCGTGTTCGACGAGGCCATGCATCAGGCCGCGCGCGAACGCCTGCGCCTCGAAACCGACCTGCGCGAAGCGGTCGAGCGCGCCGAGTTCCGCGTGCACTACCAGCCCGTCGTCGACCTGCGCAGCGGCACCGTCATCGGTTGCGAAGCGCTGCTGCGCTGGGCGCACCCGGAGCGCGGTCTGCTGCACCCGCCGCAGTTCCTCGGCGTCGCCGAGGAAACCGGGCTGATCGTCGCGATCGACTGGTGGGTGCTCGAAGAAGCGTGCCGGCAGCTCTGCGACTGGCAGCGGCGCTATCCGGCCTATTCGCGACTGCGCGTCAACGTGAACGTCGACGATCGCCAGTTCGCCGAACGCGACGTCGCCGCCGGTATCGGCCGCACACTCGCGCGCACTGGATTGAGCGCCGCGTCGCTCGCGATCGAAGTCACCGAAACCGTGTTCCGCGCCGGGCGCGGCCAGGCCGAGGCGATACTGGCCGAAGTCAAACGGCTCGGCGTGAGCCTCGTCGTCGACGACTTCGGCACGGGCTACTCCTCGCTCGATTCGTTCGCTTCGTCGCCGTTCGACGCCCTGAAGATCGACCGCAGCTTCGTGCGCGACATGGAATCGAACCGGCGCCACCGCGCGATCGTGCGCACGATCTCCGGCTTCGCCGAAGACCTCGGCCTGTCCCTGACCGCCGAAGGCGTGGAGACGCAGGCGCAGGCGGAACTGCTCATGGCCATGGGCTGCGGCACGGCGCAGGGCTTCCTCTATGCGCCGGCGCTCGCGGCCGAAGCCATGGAACAGGTGCTCGCGTCCGGCTCGGCGCTCAAGCGGCGCGCCTGAGTCTGCCCGCGTTTCGCCGCCTCATATCACCGAATCGCCCTGGCACGCGCGCCGGCGCGCGGCATAATGCAGGACTCGTTCTCGTGGAGTCGTCGCCTTGAGTCGTGGTCACAATTTCAGCGCCGGTCCGGCCGCGCTGCCCGAAACCGTGCTGCGCCGCGCGCAGGCCGAAATGCTGGAGTGGGGCGCGAGCGGCGCGTCGGTCATGGAAGTCAGCCATCGCGGCAAGGAATTCATCGCGATGGCCGAACGGGCCGAGGCCGACCTGCGCGCGCTGCTCGCCGTGCCGGCGAACTACAAAGTGTTGTTCCTGCAGGGCGGAGCGACGCAGCAGTTCGCGCAGATCCCGATGAATCTCGCGCGGCGCGACCAGCGCGTCGACTACGTCGTGACCGGCGACTGGGGCGAGAAGGCCGTGCGCGAAGCCGGCTCGCTCGCGCGCGTCCATGTCGCGGCGACGTCGGCCGACAACCGCCACACGGCCATTCCGCCGCGCGCGAGCTGGGATCTCGATCCGCACGCGGCCTATCTGCACTACACCCCGAACGAAACCATCCGCGGCGTGGAGTTCCACGACATACCCGACGCCGGCGGCGTGCCGCTGATCGCCGACATGTCCTCGACCATCCTGTCGCGACCGATCGACGTATCGCGTTTCGGCTTGATCTACGCCGGCGCGCAGAAGAACATCGGCCCGTCCGGCATCGTCGTCGTGATCGTGCGCGAGGATCTGCTCGACCGCTGCCCGGCCGACATGCCGAAGATCTTCAATTTCGCCGAACACGCGGCGCAGGGCTCGATGCTGAACACGCCGAATACCTTCGGCTGGTATCTCGCCGGCCTCATCTTCCAGTGGATCCAGCAGGAAGGCGGCCTCCTCGCGATGGAAGCGCGCAACCGGCGCAAGGCCGAAACGCTGTATGGCTACATCGACGCGTCGGGTTTCTACGCCAACCCCGTCGATCCCGCCGCGCGTTCGTGGATGAACGTGCCGTTCACTCTGCCGCGCAGCGAGCTCGACGCGGCGTTCCTGCAGGAATCCAAGGACGCCGGCCTGCTGGCGCTCAAGGGCCACAAGCTCGTCGGCGGCATGCGCGCCTCGCTCTACAACGCGGTCACTCAGGCCAGCGTCGACGTACTCGTCGATTTCATGAAGGATTTCGCGCGGCGAAACGGATGAGGATCGCGCAGGTCGTGATTCGCCGACGGCGAACCACGACCTGCCGACTCACGCGGCCTTGGCGACCGGCTTGCTTCCGCGCGAGCGCAGCCATGCGGCGTATTCGTCGAGGTCGCCGTTGAAGGCATCGACCTTGCCGTCGGCGACGCGCCAGTAGCTGTCGCAGACGAGGCCGGTCAGGTGGCGGTCGTGCGAGACCAGCACGATCGCGCCGTCGAAGTCGCTGAGCGCTTCGGCCAGTGCCTCGCGCATCTCGAGGTCGAGATGGTTGGTCGGTTCGTCGAGCAGCAGTACGTTGGGCCGGCGCCAGGCGATCAGCGCAAGCGCGAGCCGCGCGCGTTCGCCGCCGGAGAAGTTGTCGATGACTTCGAACGCGCGGTTGCCCGGGAAATTCCAGCGCGCGAGGAAATCGCGGAACTCCTGCGTCGCGACACCCGGCGCGATCTCCTTCAGGTGATCGATCGGGCTCATGCCTTCGTGCAGCGATTCGACCGTGTGCTGCGCGAAGTAGCCGAGCTGCATGTCCTTGTGCGCCATGCGGTCGCCGGCGAGCAGGGCGAGCTCGCCGACGAGGGTCTTCACGAGCGTGGACTTGCCGGCGCCGTTGGGGCCGAGCAGGCCGATGCGGTCGCCGGCTTCGAGGCCGAAGCCGACGTCGCGCAGGATGCGCGCGTCGCCGTAGCCCGCGTCGGTGTCGTTGAGGCGTAGCAGCGAATGCGGCAGTTTCACCGGCGCATCGAAGTTGATGCGGATCTGGCGCTCCGCGCGCACCGCTTCGGTTCCGCTGAGCTTCGCGAGGCGCTTGACGCGCGACTGCGCCTGGCGCGCCTTGCTGGCTTTGGCCTTGAAGCGGTCGATGAATGCCTGCAGATGCGCGCGCTCGACCTGTTCCTTCTCGAACGCGATCTGCTGCTGGCGCAGGTGTTCGGCGCGCTGGCGCTCGAAACTCGTGTAGTCGCCGGTGTAGAGCTTCGCGCGGCCGTCGTGCAGGTGCAGCGTATGCGTGCTGACGCCGTCGAGGAATTCGCGATCGTGCGAAATCATCAGCAGCATGCCCGGATACTTGAGCAGCCATTGCTCGAGCCAGAGCACGGCGTCGAGGTCGAGATGGTTGGTCGGTTCGTCGAGCAGCAGCAGGTCGCTCGGCATCATCAGCGCGCGCGCCAGATTCAGGCGTACGCGCCAGCCGCCGGAGAAATCCGAGACCGGCATCTGGTGCGTGTCCGGATGAAAGCCGAGGCCGTGCAGCAGGCGGCCCGCGCGGGCGCTCGCGTCGTAGCCGTTGATTGCGGCGAGCTCCTGGTGCGCCTGCGCGACCGCGTCCCAGTCTTCGCGTTCGGCCGCTTCCGCTTCGGCGCGCAGGATCGCATGCACTTCGGTGTCGCCCGACAGCACGAAGTCGATGGCGGCGTCGGGCAGCGACGGCGTTTCCTGCGCGACGCTCGCGATGCGCAGCCGCGTCGGCCGGTCCAGGTCGCCGCTGTCGGGTTCGACCTCGCCCTGAATGGCTGCGAACAGGCTCGACTTGCCGCAGCCGTTGCGGCCGACGACGCCGACGCGCGACCCCGCATGCAGGGTGAGGTTGACCTCGGACAGCAGCAGGCGTTCGCCGCGGCGCAGGGCGAAGTTACGAAAGGCGATCATGAGGCGAACCGGAAGAGGGCGGA
>CAMLSI010000024.1 GCA_946482585.1 uncultured Lysobacteraceae bacterium | reverse complement strand
AGGCCGACAAGGACTACGGCACCGTCGCCGAAGGCAAATACGCCGACATCATCGCCGTGCGCGGCGACGTGCTGCGCCACATCGCGCTGCTCTCGCGCGTCGATATCGTGATCAAGCACGGGCGGCGGGTGAAGTGATCCGCAACCGCAACCCGCGCTACTTGCGTACGCCGTCGACGAGCCGCGAGATCCCCAGCGGGTTGCCTTCCTGCAACGCTTCCGGCAACAGCGCGTCGGGCACGTTCTGGTAGCAGACGCGCCGCGCGAAGCGTTCGATCGCGGCGGTGCCGACCGATGTGCTCTGCGCGTCGGAGCTCGCCGGATACGGGCCGCCGTGGACCATCGCGGAACAGACCTCGACGCCGGTCGGCACGCCGTTCATGAGCACCCGGCCGGCGACCGCGGACAGCGCGTCCACGAGCGGTGCGACAGCCGCCGCGTCTTCCGCATCCGCGATCACCGTGGCCGTCAGCTGTCCCGGCAGCGCAGCGGCCAGTTCCAGCGCCTGCGCCGCATCGCGCACGCGTACGAGCAGACTGGTCGGACCGAAGACTTCTTCCTGCAGTACCGCATCGTCGACGAATCGTGCCGCATCGACTTCGAACAGATTCGGCTGTGCCGTCCCCTCGCGCTGCGCGGGCGCGACCAGCGAGGCGACTCCGTCGCGGCTCGCGAGCTGCGCCGCGCCCGCCGCATGCTTCTGCGCGATCGTCACGGTCAGCATGGGCGCCGCGGCCGACGCCGCGAAACGTTCGCGCAGCGAATCGCGCAGTGCATCGCCGTCGCTGCCCTGCGGCAACACGATGACGCCCGGGCTCGTGCAGAACTGGCCGACGCCTTGCAGCACCGACGCATGCAACTGTTCGGCGATGGCGCCGCCGCGCGCCGCCAGCGCGGCTGGCAGCACAAACACCGGATTGATGCTGCCCATTTCCGCGAATACCGGAATCGGTCGCGCACGCGCCGCAGCAATGTCCATGAGTGCACGCCCGCCCGCGGTCGATCCCGTGAAAGCGACGGCGCAGACGGCCGGATGACGCACCAGCGCCGCACCGACCGCATGCCCCGCGTCGAACAGCAGCGAGAACGTGCCCGGCGGAAAACCGCAGCGCGCGACTGCGGCGGCGATCGCCGCGCCGGCGCGTTCGCTCGTGGCCGGATGCGCCGGATGCGCCTTGACGATCACGGGGCAACCGGCCGCGAGTGCACTCGCGGTATCGCCGCCCGCGACCGAGAACGCGAGCGGGAAATTGCTCGCGCCGAACACGACGACGGGACCGAGCGGCCGGCGCATCGAGCGGACATCGGGCCGTGGCAGCGGCTGTCGTTGCGGATCCGCATGATCGATGCGCGCATCGACCCAGCTGCCCTCGGCGACGAGATCGGCGAACAGGCGCAGTTGCCCTATGGTGCGCCCGAGTTCGCCGTTCGCACGCGCGGCCGGCAACGCCGTCTCGAGCGGCACCAGCCGTTCGAAATCGGAGCGCGCGAGTTCGAGCTCTTCGGCGATCGCGCGCAGCAGCGTCGCGCGCGCGGCACCGCTGCGCGCGGCGAGCTCCTGCGCTGCCGCCGCGGCCTGGCGCACGGCGCGCTCGACGTCGGCGTCAGTCGCACTGTGGAAGACGGGCTCCAGCGCAACGCCGGTCGAAGGATCGGCACCGTGAAACGGCGCGCCGCCGCGCTCGCCGACAGTGCCGGCAACAAGGGAAATTCCGCCAATCGTATACATCAATACACCTGTGTCCGGGTTCGGGATGCGTGCTGGCGCCGCACGCAACGATAACGCCCTGCGCGATGCGGCGCGCCGACGACGCGCCGCATTCTTCATCGGCTGCGGCCGCGATCGCTCAGACCACCGGCCGCTCGCGCAATGCCTTGCGGATGATCGCGAGCGCTTCCTCGCGTTCGGCACCGACAAGTTCGAGCCGCGGCGCGCGCACGCGCTCGTGGCCCATGCCGGCTTCCTGCTGGGTCAGCTTGATCAGCTGTACGAACTTCACGACGGTGTCCAGACGCAGCAGCGGCAGGTGCCAGCGATACAGCGCCTGCGCCTCGTCCCAGCGTCCGGCCTTCGCGAGTTCGAACTGCGCGACCGATTCCTTCGGCAGCGCGTTGACCGTGCCGGCGACCCAGAACTCCGCACCGGCGGCGACACCTTCACAGACCATGTCGTCGAGGCCGACGCCGACGCGCACGCGCTCGCCGAGCAGTGCGACGAGCGCGGTCACGCGGCGCGAATCGCCGCTGGATTCCTTGACCGCCTGCAGATTGGCGTGTTCGCGCGCGAGCTCGGCGACCTGTGCCGCGCTGAAATCGGTCTTGTAGGCCGGCGGATTGTTGTAGAGCATGCACGGCAGCGCGGTCGCGGCGATCACCGCCGACACGTGAGCCTTCATTTCGCGCCAGTCGCTCGAATAGACATAAGGCGGCAGCACCATGAGACCGCCGCAGCCGGCCTCCGCGCTGGCCTTGGCCAGGCGCACGGCTTCGTCGGTCGACAGCGCCGCGATGCCCGGAATCACCGGAACGCGGCCTTCGGTCGCGGCGACGCAGGTCTTGATCAGCGCGACTTTCTCGTCGAACGACAAGGTCGCGCCTTCGCCGAGCGAACCGCAGGGAATGATGCCCTTGCAGCCGTTGTCGATGAGCCAGCGCACGTGCTGAGTGACGAAGGCATGATCGATCGCGAGATCGACGTCGAACGGAGTGGTGATGGCGGGCAGCACGCCTTGCCAGATGGTGCTCATGGAGATTCCTGTCGAGTGGCTTCGGAACGGACAACGGTGAAACAGGACAGTCGGGCCGGCGCGAGCGGCGGACGCACCGTCGCCTCCGCGTCCCAACCGAAAAGGAATTCGCCGGCCGCGCCGCAAAGGCGCGCCTGGCAGTGCCCCATACCGAGCCGCGTGTGCAGGCGCGCGTCGCGCTGGCTGCGGCACGCGCTGGCCTGGCCGAACGTCACGCTCTCGCAGCGGCAGACGAGCGTGTCGTCGCTCGCGAGGCGGCGCAGTTCGTCGCGCAATGGAAACGCGCGACGCAGCGCGCGCGCGAAATGCGCGCTGCGCGTCCGCGCCAGGTTCAGCGCGAACGACGTCGTCGCGCCGCCGGCCGCAGCGCGGCCGGCGATCTCGCCCTGCACCAACGCCTGATCGACGCCGCCGATGCCGCAGACCTCGCCCGCGCAATAGATCCCGGGCACGCTGGTGTGCTGGTGCGCGTCGACGACCACGGCGCCGTCGCGCACCTCGCAGCCGAGCAGACGCGCGATCTCGGTATTCGGCACGAGGCCGTAGCCGATCGCGAGCGCATCGCAGTCCATGCGTTCGCTGCGCGTGCCGACGCGCAGGCGAATGCTCTCGACGCGACCACCGCCGTCGACGCGCTCGACCCAGGCATTGCGACGATACGGCACGCCGGCCAGCTTCGCACGCAAGCTCGCCGCCTGCAGCCATTTGCCCGGATTCGGCGCGAGCGACAGGGCGAAACGCGCGAGATCACGCGTGCCGCGCTGTTCGGCGATGCAGACGACTTCTGCGCCGGCCGCGCGCACGGTCGCGGCCGCGGCGAGCAGCAGCGGACCGCTGCCGGCGACGACCACGCGCCGTCCGTCGATCGGCCAGCCGTTCTTGACGAGCACCTGCAGGCCGCCGGCACCGAACACACCGGGCAGCGTCCAGCCCGGGAACGGCAGCTGCCGCTCGCGCGCGCCGGCCGCGATCACGAGGCGCTCGCAACGCACGCGCACGGCGCCGTCGGCACTGTCGAACACGGCCAGACCCGGCTCGGCGAAATCGATGAGGCGCAGGCCGTAACGCGTTTCGACCGGCGAGCGCCGCAGCGCGTTCAGCCAGTCCCGCGCCGACGCAAGCGTCGGCCGCGTCCACTGCCCGCGCCAGATCTGCCCGCCGGGTTCGGCCTGCATGTCGACGAGCAGCGCGCGCGCGCCGGCGCGCTCGGCGCTGACCGCCGCGGCAATACCGGCCGGCCCGGCGCCGACCACGAGAATTTCCGTGCGCAATTCAGGCATCGCAGCGTATGTCCATATCGTCCGCAACCCGCACGAGACAGCCCAGCCGTTCGATGCCCCCGATGCGCACGCGGCATTCGAAACACACGCCCATGCCGCAGAACGCGGCTCGCGGACTCGCATCGAAGGCGCGTCGCGTCGCTTCGTAGCCGGCATGGCGCAGCGCGGCCGCCACCGAGATGCCGGCGGGTACCCAGATCTCGGTGCCGTCGATGCGCAGGCGCACTTCAGACGACATGACGCTGCTCGCTGCTCGCGGCGAATCGCGCGGGGGCGTAGGGCTTCGCGTCGAACGGCAAGGCCAGACCCAGCAGTTGCGCGGCGAGCAGATCCGCCGTGCCGAGCGCCGTCGTGATGCCGAGGCCTTCGTGACCGCAGGCGAGCCAGACGCCGTCGCGCTGCGGCCACGGCCCGATCAGCGGGCGGTGATCGGGCGTCGTCGGACGGAATCCGGTCCATGCGCGCAACGCCGTCATCTGCGACAGACCCGGTAAGTATTCCGCGGCGCGCGCGATCAGGCGCTGCAGCAGCCGCGGCGTGACATCGGTCGCGTGATCGTCGAACTGCCGTGTCGAGCCGAGCAGCAATTGCCCGGTCGGACGCGGCTGCACGTTGAAGGCGACCGACTCGGTATTCGTGCCATGTGCGCTCTGCATGTAGCCGAGTTCGACGAGTTGATGCCGCACGGCCGGCCGCATGCGCGTCGTGATCAGCAGATGGCCCTTGCGCTTGCGCACCGGAACGCCGGGCAGCAGCTCCGGCACGGCGCATCCGTTCGCAATGACGATGCGGCCCGCGGCGATGCGGCTGCCGTCGGACAGCACTGCTTCGCGATCGCCGATCGCCTCGACCGAAACGCCGCAGCGCAACTGCGCACCCGCGGCGACGGCGCGCTGCGCGAGCCACATCGCCGCCACCGGCGGATAGATCACGGCATCGGCCGGCACGTGCAGCCCGCCGGCGAGCGTCGGCGTCAGCGCCGGCTCCAGCGTCTGCAGTCGCGCGGCCGACACGCGCTCGGCGCGGATGCCGGCGGAACCGAGACGTTCGCGCTTGCGCTCGGCCTCGGCGAGCTCCGCCTCGTTGCGCGCGATCCACAGCGTGCCGATGCGGCGGTACTCGGCCGCCGCCGGCAGCGAGGCGGCGAGCTCGCTCCAGCGCGCGCACGAGTACGCGGACAGGCTCAACTCTTCGGCGTCATCGTCGAGCACGACGAGGTGTCCCATCGACGCGGCCGTGGCGCCGCCGCCGACGACGTCGCGTTCGATCACGCAGACCGCGACGCCGTCGCGCGCGAGCCGTTCGGCGATCGCGCAACCGACGATGCCGCCGCCGACGACGAGGACGTCGGTTTTCACGCGAAGCCCCAGGCGAACGGATCGGTCGCATCGAACAACAAGGTGACGTCGGCGACGACGTGCGCGCGACCGCTGACCATCGGCTGCACCGTGTCCGCATCGATGCGCCGGTAGCTCGCCTGGAATTCGCTGCCGATCACGCTCTGCTGGCGCCAGGTTTCGCCCGGAGCGAGCGCGCCGTCGGCCGCGAGGCAGGCGAGCTTCGCGCTGGTGCCGGTGCCGCAGGGCGAGCGGTCGTAGGCCAGCCCCGGACACAGCACGAAATTGCGCGCGTCCACGCCGTCGTCGGGCGACGCGGCGACGAGTTCGACATGATCGATCTCACCGTCGTCGCGACCGCGGATGCCGTCGCGATCGAGCGCGCGGCGGATCGCGACCGTGCAGTCCATCAGTGCGGGTATGTTCGCGCGATCGAGCGCGAGACCGTGATCGTCGACGAGAAAGAACCAGTTGCCGCCCCACGCGATATCGCCATGGACGACGCCGTGGCCCGGCACGTCGACGGGCACGCGCGCGGCGTGGCGATAGCTGGGCACATTCGCGATCGTGACGCGTCCGTCGGGTTCGAGTTCGACCGCGATCACGCCGACCGGCGTCTCGACCTGGAAGCGGCCGGGCTGCACGCGACCGAGGTGACGCAGGGTCTCGACGACGCCGATGGTGCCGTGTCCGCACATGCCGAGATAGCCGACATTGTTGAAGAACACGACGCCGGCAATGCAGTCCTTCCGCGTCGGTGCCAGCAGATAGGCGCCGACGAGCACGTCGTTGCCGCGCGGTTCGCAGACGATCGCCCGGCGCCAGTGGTCTTGCTCGCGCTGCAGCCAGTCGCGTGCCGAAACCGGATCACGTCCGGCGAGATCGGGACCGCCGGCGATGACGACGCGCGTGGGTTCGCCGCCGGTATGGGAATCGATCACGCGGGTCGGAGTCATGCAGATGAGCACTGCGAAATGGTTGTGAAATCGTAGCGAACCGTCACTGCAACGGATTGGCGCATCGCCTCGCTGCCGTACCACGAATCGCACAAATGTCCCGCGGACACGGCAATCTCGACGAAAGTCGCAGAGAACGCGAGGGGTTCACGGTCGTGAAACGCGTCGACCTGTGGCCGCGAAAAAAAAAACCGCGGCGATCCTTCGCCGCGGTCTACTCGCTGAAACCTGGCCGCCGCGATCGTGCGTTCGCTACCGCGAGCACACGCCGCCGATCGGCGTCACTGCCAGGCGGCCGCGACCTGCACGCCGCTGAAGCTGCTCGTGCGCGGCTTCAGCATGACGTAGTGCCATCCGGTCGCGGGCGAGGCGATCGTCACCGTCTCGTCATTGCCGACGAGGCGCGGCGCCTGGTCGAACACGGTATCCGTCGGCCAGTTGCCGGCTCGCACGTAGATGTCGGCGTCGCCGCTGCCGCCGCTCATCGCGAAGCGAAGATTGGTCTTGCCGGCGGGAACGAACAGCGTCAGATAGACGCGGTCCTGCGCCGCCGCGGCCGACAGGTTGCTGCGCTTGCAGCCGTTGTCGAGCTGGCCCGCATTGCTCGACGTGCACTCGGGTACCGCGCCCGCGTCCGTGCCGAAATCGTTCTCGAAGATCAGGTCGGGCTGGCCGCCGTTGCAGGTGACCGTATTGCCGTTGTTCGCGGCGAGGCAGACCAGCCATCCGCGGAACTCGGTGTTGTAGGCCGTGCGGATCGGATCGAGCCAGTTGCGATAGCCCGGGTCGTAGTTGCCCGGCCGCGATATCGCATAGAGGCTCGTGATCTTGTCGCGATGCCGTTCGAACATGAAGCGCGAGGCGAGATAGCCCCACTGGTACGTGCGCGCGTAGTCGGTGCTGTATTCGGTGTCGAACAGCTGCGCGAGCGTGAACGTGTCCGGATTTCCCGCCGCCGCGATCGCCGCGGTGTAGGCCAGATTGCGGTAGGAGTACGACAGGTATTCGGCGAAGCCTTCGATGTACCAGATCGTCGAATACGGCGCCTCCATCGGCAGCGCGCCGAAACCGCCGTGCCAGTTGAAGCGGCCGTCGAGATAGTGAATGTACTCGTGCGTGAGATTCCACACCTGGAAATCGGGACGCAGCCACTCCGCTTCGTACGCGAGGAATCGCGCCTGGTTCGCCGGGTCGGACGGATCGCCTTCGAGATAGATGCCGCCGTTGTTGGTGTCGTTGCCGAAGATCACGCCCGAATAGGTCTCGTAGTCGTCGCTGGAATGGAAGATCACCATTTCCAGACGCGCGTTGAAATCGTTCGGCACCGGCGTGTTGTTGGTCTGCGCCTGCGCGTGGAAATAACCTTCCTCCGCGCCGACGATCGCGCAGACCTGGTCGAGCTGGGCCGAGGTCAGCGCCTGGCTGCGCACGCGCAGGGTCGCGCTGCAGTCGCGCGCATTCGCCGCCGGCAGCACGGCGGCCTCGAGATCCTGCGCGAAGGAGCACAGTCCGTAGTAGCCGCAATGCGCATGGTCGTACCAGTCGACGACGCTGCCGATGCGCACGTAGATGCCGCCGCCGGCGCCCGTGATCGTGAACTGGTCGAGGATGGACTTGATCTTCGGATGGGCGAGCGCGTGGAAGCCGCTCGCGGTGTACTGGCTGAAGCGGCCGAGCTCGCCCGCGGCGTTCTGCAGCAGATACTGCCGGTCCGTGCCGACATCGGCGGCGCGATTGTCGTTGATGAAACTCACGAGCGTATCGAGGACGCCGCTGCCGCTGCCCTGCACCAGCGCCTGGAACGCCGGATCGTAGTGACCGCGGAACAGCACGGTGAACACGTTGTTCGTCGCGCTCTTCATGTACCACAGATCGGCCCAGGCCGGACCGTAGCGATCGAGAATGCCGCGCACGGTATCGAGCTGCTGCGCATTCTCGCCGGCACTGTCGATCAGCGTGACGAATTCGGCGAGCACTTTGCCGTGCGCGTCGTTGGCATCCTGGAAGTGCGCGTTGGCGACGAACGCGTTCAGCGCCGGCCGGATCGCGTTCGTGAGAGCGGCGCCGTAGGCGCCGACGTCGGGCTCGTTGTAGTACTGCACGTAGAGTCCCGCGCGCAGGAACAGCACGAGTTCGTACATGTGATTGCTGTTGTCGCCGGGATAGGTCGCGGCGTCGGCCTGCATCGCGTTCGCGACCGTGACCATCTTGCTCTCGGCGAAGATCTGTCCCGCCGTCGTGCCGGTGACCTGGAACAGGCCGCCGCTCTGGAAGCAGGACGCATCGGCCGCGCGCACCGCCGCGACGAGCGCCGCACCGCTCGCGCTCGCGAAGCCGGCGATGTCGCAACTGCCGAGCGCGGCTCGCCCCCGAGCGGGTTCGTCGTAGGAGCGATACAAGTGCTCGCGACTCGCCGGCAAGGGCGGGCGCGTGTCCCAGGTCATGCGGCGCGTCTGGATGTGCGAAGCCGGGTGCGGCTCCGCGTCGGTCTCCGCCGCCGGTCCCGGTTGCGGTACTTGCGGGCGCGCAGCGGCGCCCGACGACAAGGCGGCAAGGAACAGGCACGCAGCCAGCCCCTGGCCGGCTTGCAAAAGCCGGTCAAACGAATACATTGGTTTCTCCCCGAACATCGACTTGTGTGAAAACACCGCACGAGCCCGGTGTTCCCGGAGGCGGACGCGCTGCAACGCGTTCGCCTCCACCTGACTCCTGCCGACGATGATGCTAGGTTTCGACCAAGACCATGGTCTAGCCGCATACGGTCACGTGAGCGCAGCAATCCGCACAAACCGGCGAATCGCACAGACACGAAAAACTGTCGCGGCCCGATTCGCGAGGGGGAGACGATGAACAATGAACTTGCACGCTGGCGCGAAGCCTTCATGGCGCGCGTCGCTTCGCCGTGGTACGTCGAGACGCTGTTCGACCGGCAGCCCGACATTCTTTTCTCGGTCAAGGACAAGCAGGGCCGCTACGTATCGATGAGCGAAGCGGTCGTCGTGCGTTGCGGGCTCAAGCGCAAGCAGGACGCGATCGGCAAGACCGCGTTCGACCTGTTTCCGCAGCCGATGGCCGAGCGCTATACGCGGCAGGACGAACGCCTGTTCAACACGGGCCGCCCGATCGTCGACAACCTCGATCTCACGATCTACCGCGACGGCAGCGCGGGCTGGTGTCTCACCACGAAGGAACCGCTCTACGATGCGCAAGGCCGCATCGTCGGCTTGGCCTGCATCTCCAAGGATCTGATCGAGCCGAGTCGCGCCGGACTCATCGACACCGGTTTCGCCGAGACCGTCGACTACATGCTCGAGCACTACGACCAGCCGCTGCGCATGGAAGATCTCGCGCGTCGCGCCGGACTGTCGCAGGCGCAATTCGAGCGGCGCATGAAGAAGATCTTCCACCTGTCGGCGGGGCAGTACCTGATCAAGGCACGCATCGACCACGCCGCGCGCCTGCTCGCGTCGACACCGCTGCCGATTGCCGAGATCGCACAGCACGCGGGCTTCTCGGATCAGAGCGCGCTGTCGCGCCAATTCCGCCAGGTCACCGGCTTCGCGCCGCGCCAGTACCGGCAGCTGATGCGTCCCGGCAGCGAGTGACCGCGGCGGCGCGCGCACGCGCCACGAGGCCGACCGGATGCGCCGCGACGATCATCCGTCGTCGCGGCGCATGATCGTGTCGGATGGCTATGCCGGTTGGCTATTTCATCGCGCGACCCCCTAGACTTCGCCGGAATTCACGACCCGGACCGACCATGTTCGCGAGGCGTTTGCTGTTCCTGCTGCTGATCGCCGTCGCCTGGCCCGTGCGCGCCGCGGAACTGCTGGTCTTCGCCGCGGCGAGCATGAAGCCCGCGCTCGACGAGATCGTCGCGCTGCCCGAGGCCCGGGCCATCGGCGAGATGAAGACGAGCTACGCGGCGAGTTCGGCGCTCGCGCGCCAGATCGATGCGGGTGCGCCGGCCGACGTCTTCATCAGCGCCGATCTCGAATGGATGGACTGGCTGCAGCAGCGCGATCGCGTCGCGGCGTCCACGCGCTTCGTGCTCGCACGCAACGAGCTCGTGCTCGTCGCGCCGCGCGATTCGACCGTGTCGCTGTCGCTGTCACCGCAGACCGACCTGCGCGCGGCGCTCGGCGATTCGCGCATCGCCCTGGCGGAACCGCGCAGCGTGCCGGCCGGCAAGTACGCAAAGGCCGCGTTCGGAAAGCTCGGCCTCTGGGCGCAGGTCGAGAGCCGCTATGTGGCCACCGAGAACGTTCGCGCGGCGCTGGCGCTCGCCGTGCGTGCCGAGGCGCCGCTCGCGGCCGTGTATCGTTCGGACGCGATGTCGGAACCCGGCGTCCGTGTCGTCGCCGCATTTCCGGCCGACAGCCATCCCGAAATCGTCTACCCCGCCGCCGCGCTGAAGGATCGCGACGGCGACGCGGCGCGGCGCCTGCTCGCGCTGCTGCGCAGCGATCCGGCGCAAGGCATCCTGCAACGCGCCGGTTTCCGCCGCGCGGCCGCGGACTGAAGCACAATGCTGAGCCCTGCCGAAAGCTCGGCGCTTGCGATCAGCCTGAAGGTCGCATTGCTGAGCCTCGTCGTCGCCCTGCCGTTCGCACTCGCGCTCGGCCTCGCGCTGTCGCGGCTGCGCTTCCCGGGCAAGAGCGTGCTCGAAGCGCTGCTGAACCTGCCGCTCGTGCTTCCGCCCGTCGTGACGGGCTATGCGCTGCTGCTGCTGTTCGGCCGTCATGGCGTGATCGGCGCCTGGCTCGCGCCACTGGGCATCACGTTCGCGTTCCATTGGAGCGGCGCCGTCGTCGCCGCGGTGATCATGAGCTTTCCGCTGCTGGTCCTGTCGGTCCGCGCAGGGTTCGACGGCGTCGACCGGCGTCTCGAAGCCGCGGCCGAATCGCTGGGCGCGGGACCGTGGCGTCGTTTCGTGAGCATTACCTTGCCGCTGTCGCTGCGCAGCGTGCTCGCCGGCTGCGTGCTCGCGTTCGCGCGCGCGTTCGGCGAATTCGGCGCGACGATCAGTTTCGTCGGCAGCATTCCCGGCGAAACGCGCACCCTGTCGATCGCGATCTGGGAACTGCTGAACCAGCCCGGCGGCGAAGCGGGACTCGGCCGACTGGTCTGGGTCGCGCTGCTCGTCGGCATCGCCGCGTCGCTGTTCGCCGCCCTACTCGCGCGTCGCGGCGCCGACGCGAAGACTCCGCATGATTGAACTCGATATCCGCTGGAAGTCGCGCGATTTCGACCTGCAGGTCGCGTTCGCGTCGCCGGCGCGCCATCTCGCGCTGTTCGGCCCGTCGGGCAGCGGCAAGACCAGCGTGCTGCTCGCGATCGCCGGCCTGCGCCGCCCCGACGCAGGCCGCATCCGCCTCGCCGGCGAGCTGTTGTTCGACAGCGCGGCCGGGATCAACGTCGCCGCCGCACGACGCGGACTCGGCGCGGTGTTCCAGGACGGACGGCTTTTTCCACATCTTCGCGTGCGCGACAATTTGATCTATGGGCAGCACGGCAAGAACACGAGCGACGCGGTCGGGTTCGATGCCGCCGTGCAACTGCTCGGCCTGACCGACCTGCTCGCGCGCTGGCCGGCGACCCTGTCCGGCGGCGAAGCCCGCCGCGTCGCGATCGGCCGCGCGCTGCTGAGCCGTCCGCGCGCGCTGCTGCTCGACGAACCGCTGGTCGGCCTGCACCGCGAGGCGCGCGCGCAACTGCTGGAGTACCTGCGCCGGCTGCGCGACGAGATCGCGCTGCCGACCTTGCTCGTCAGTCATCAGGTCGACGAAGTGCGCGCGCTCGCCGACGACGTCGTGCTGCTCGACGACGGTCGCGTCGCCGAGCAGTTGCCTATTGCCGCCTTCATCTGACGATTGCGGCGGGCGGCGTGCCGGGAGCCCGTCCCTTCGGGAAGAGGGCTCCGTGCGTTTCGCTCGGACGACGTGCCGATCCCGCGTGTCAGATCGGCAGACCGGCCCCGTGCGCGATCTTGACCAGCAGATAGGCCAGCCCGGCGGCGATCGGCAGCGTCAGTATCCAGGCCCAGATCATCCGCTCGACGACGGTCCACTTGATCGCGTTGAGACGCTTGGCGGTACCGACGCCCATGATCGCGGCGGAGATGTTGTGCGTGGTGGAGACCGGGATGCCGAGGCTCGACGCGGACAGGATCATCGTCGCGGACGCGGTTTCCGCGGCGAAGCCGTGCACCGGATGCAGTTTGACCAGCTTGTGGCCGAGCGTCTTGATGATGCGCCAGCCGCCCGCGGCCGTGCCCGCGGCCATGACGACGGCACAGGTCAGCTTGATCCAGAGCGGGATCTCGAGATTCTTCGGATTCCCGTCCAGACGCAGGAAGTGCAGCCATTCCGGCAGACCGTCGAGCTGGCCCGCGACGCCGGCCGAGGCCAGCGCGAGCGCGATGATGCCCATGGTCTTCTGCGCGTCGTTGGAGCCGTGCGCCCAGCCCATGGCGCTCGCCGACACGATCTGCAGCTTGCCGAACAGCGCATTGGCGAAACGCGGCCGGCCGATCTTCTGCAGCACGCCCTTGCGGTCGGCGAGGAACGAGAACAGCGCGAACAGGCTGCCCATGATGACGATGCCGAGGATGAAACCCGCGAGCGGCGAGAGGATCATCGGTAACACGACCTTGGGCAGCAGGCCCTTGCCCTGCCACCAGTGCTCGGCACCGGGCACGTTCCAGATGATCGCTTGCCAGTTGTCGCCCGCGGCGGCGAACGCGGCGCCGCAGAGACCGCCGACCAGCGCATGCGAAGATGACGACGGCAGGCCCCACCACCACGTGATCAGGTTCCAGATCACGCCACCCGACAGGGCACAGATCAGCACCATCGACGTGACGTTGACGACGCCGGTGTCGATCAGGCCCGAGGCGATCGTCTTCGCGACCGCGGTCCCCCAGAGCGCCCCGATCAGGTTCATGCCGGCCGCGAGCATCACGGCCTGGCCCGGACTCAGCACCTTGGTCGCGACCACCGTCGCGATGGAATTGGCCGTGTCGTGAAAGCCGTTGATGTACTCGAACACGAGCGCGATCACGATCACGCTGAATACCAGAGTCAGTTCCACGGCGCGTGCCTCAGGAGTTCTTCAGCACGATCGCGTAGACCACGTTGCCGGCGTCGCGGCAGCGGTCGATGGCCTTCTCCAGGATTTCGAACAGGTCCTTGCGCAGCAGGAAGCGGACGGGATCGTTCTCGTTGCGGTACATGTCGCGGAACAGTTCGAGAATGAGCCGGTCGGCTTCGCTCTCCAGCGCCTGCAGCTGGTCGTTGAGCTCCTTCATCGCCTCGAGCTTCATCGAGCGCAATTGACGGACCATCTGCTCCAGCACTTCGCAGGCCTTTTCGAGCATGCGCGCACGCGAGACGAAGTCGACGTCGCCGAGGCGGTCGTCGATCAGCGAATAGCGCTCGGCGAATTTCTCGATGACTTTCGGGATCTTGTACAGCGCGCCCGACAGCGCTTCGATGTCTTCACGCTCGAGCGCCGTGACGAAGGTGTTCACCAGCGCTTCGCTGATTTCGGCCGCGAGCTTCTTCTCGCGCTGGCGCGCGAGGCGGAATTCGTCGAGCGACCTCGCTGCGCCGCCGCCCTGCGCGAGCAACTCGGTCAGCGCCGAGGCACTGCGCCGCGCCGCATTCGCGCTGGATTCGAGCAGCCCGTAGAACTTGTCGCCCTTGCCGAAGATGGTCTGGAGAGAAAACATGGCTGTCGCCCGCAATAGTCTGAATTCGAAGGAAAAATAAGCGCGACATAGACTGTCGCCGCGAAAGTCGTGGCAAAAATATGTCGTTTCGATGACATTCATGTTACAGCAGCGGTCTGCTGCCCGACACGCCCGTCGGCGCGCGCGCGCTGCATGGGCCCGTCACGCGGGGCTGCTACACTGGCCTGCCTGGGATCGCACGCTGCGCAATGCTGACCGAGATACTGGTTGTCCTGTTCCTCATTCTGCTCAACGGTTTCTTCGCGCTGTCGGAGATGTCCGTGGTGACCGCGCGCAAGTCGCGCCTGAAGCAGATGGCCGAGAGCAGCACCCGGGCTCAGAACGCGCTGCGCCTGACCGAATCCCCCGAGCGTTTCCTTTCCACCGTGCAGGTCGGCATCACGCTGATCGGCGTGCTGACCGGCGTCTACGGCGGTGCGGCCATCGGCGCGCACATCGGAATCTTCCTGCAGGGCCGCGGCGTCGAAGTCGATCTCGCCAACGGCATCGGCCTCGCGGTCAGCGTCGGCGCGATCACCTACGTCTCGATCATCGTCGGCGAACTGCTGCCCAAGCGTCTCGCGCTCGTCGCGCCGGAACGCTTCGCGGTCTGGATCGCCTACCCGATGCGCCTGTTCGCCACCATGGCCGCACCCTTCGTCTGGCTGCTGTCGTTCAGCACGCGCGTCCTGCTCAAGGCGCTGCGGCTCGACAAGGGCTCGCGCGATCCGGTCACCGAAGAGGAAATCCGCCTGCTCGTGGCCGAGAGCGCCGAACAGGGCGTGATCGACAGCGACGAGCACAACATGGTCAACCGCGTGCTGCGTCTCGGCGACCGCCAGATCACGAGCCTGATGACGCCGCGCACGCGGATCGCCTGGCTCGACGTCGCCGCGCCGCTGGCCGACAACCTCGCGGTCATGCGCTCGACGCCGTACTCGCGCTATCCGGTCTACCGCGGCGGCAACCAGCAGGACGTGGTCGGCATTCTGGAAACCAAATCGCTGCTCGACTCGCTCGGCTCGCCGAACATCGATCTGTTCCGCACCTTGACCAAGCCGCTGTTCGTCACGTCGGCGGCACGCGCGCTCGACCTGCTCGAAGAGCTGCGCGACGCCGAAGCGACCGTCGCGCTCGTCGTCGACGAATACGGCGACGTCGAGGGCCTCGTCAGCCTCAACGACGTGCTCGGCGCCGTACTCGGCAAGACCGCGAGCACCAACGTCGAAGTCGACGGCGCGCCGATCGTGCGCCGCGACGACGGCAGCTACCTCATCGACGGCGCCCTGAACACCGACGATCTGCGCGAGCTGCTCGGCCTCAGCCAGTTGCCGAACGAAGAAGATCACGATTTCCGCACGGCGGCCGGCATGGTCATGGTGCAGTTCGGGCGCATCCCGCAGGTCGGCGAATCGTTCCGCTGGCGCGACCTGCGCTTCGAAGTCATCGACCTCGACGGGCCGCGCATTGACAAATTGCTGATCGCCCGCATCACGCCGGAAGCGGCCCCGTAAGCGGGCGGAAGAGACTCAAGGATGACGCGCCCGCACGATCCGCGCACGACCGAGCTGTTCCAGCAGGCTCTGGACCAGAACACCGGCGACACGATTTCGCTGGAGCAGTTCATTGCTCCGCTGGAAACGCGTGCGTACGGTTTTCTGGTCGTCCTGCTGTCGCTGCCGAACTTCATTCCGATTCCGATGGGCGTCGGCGGCGTCTGCGGCACCTCGCTCGTCATCATCGGCGCGCAGATGCTCTGGGGCATGCCGCGCCCCTGGCTGCCGCGGTTCGCGCGCCAGCACGGCTTTCCGCGTCACTCGGTCGAACACTTCGTCGCCCGCATGGCGCCGATGTTCACCCGGCTCGAACGCGTCTGCCGGCCGCGTCTCGAGCAGATCACACGCAAGCCCTGGAGCCATTTCAGCGGCCTCATGCTGATTCTTCTCGGCATCCTGCTCGCGCTGCCGATCCCGTTCACGAACTATCCGTTCGGCCTTTTGATCCTCGGCTTCGGCGTCGCGCTGATCGAACGCGATGGCGGACTGCTGTCGCTGGTCTGGGGCGCCACGATCGCCTCGACCGCAATGGTCGGGAGCCTCAGTAGCGCCATGGTCGCGCTCGTGAAGCATTTCTTCGGGTAGAACCGCAGGGGTTGCGGCCCGCCGCGACTATCCGTTTCGTTCGCGCGCGAGCCGCGCCATGCGCTGCGCGTCGGCGAGGATGCCGCGCAGGACGCGCAGCTCGCGTTCGTCGGGCTGGGCGCGCAGGAACAGCTTGCGCAGGCGCAGCATGATGGTTTCGGGCGATCTCCCTTTGTGGAAATCGATATCGTCGAGCGTCGCGTACAGATGCTCGAAGAACCCTTCCATCAGCCCGGCCGACGCGGGCGGATCGGTGCGATGCGGCGGCGGTGCGGCCGGATTGTCGAGGAACCCGATGCGCAGTTCGTAGGCGAGCACCTGCACCGCCTGGGCGAGATTCAGCGAGCTGTAGTCCGACGCGGTCGGGATGTGCACGGCGCCGTGGCACAGCGCGAGTTCCTCGTTCTCGAGGCCCGTGCGCTCGTTGCCGAACACAATCGCGACTTCGCCGCCGTCCTGCGCCGCGGCCTGCACCGGGGCGGCGACCTCGCGCGGCGTGAATTCCTGCAGCGCGACCGCCCGCTGGCGCGCCGTCGCGCCGTAGACGGCCCGGCAATCGGCGATCGCGCTGCGCAGGTCCGGCACGATGACCGCATCGGCGAGCACGCCGTCCGCGCCGGCCGCGAACGCGGTCGCCTCGGGATCGGGATAGCGCTGCGGCGCGACCAGGACCAGCCGGGCAAACCCCATCGTTCGAATGGCCCGCGCCGCGGCGCCGATGTTGCCCGGCTGGGACGTGCGCACGAGCACGAAACGCACGCGCGCGGCGAGAGCGGAAATGTCGGTCATGGCGGGGCGACGGAGCGAGCGGCGCGCCAGCATACGCGGCGGCGCACGGCAGGCCAAACGGACGGCTTGCCGGCACCGGCGGACAGGGGCGTGCGCCGCACGGGCCTCGTCCGCGCGCGGTCCCTGCCGGTTCTCCAGTTCCTCCCCCTCCCCCCTTCTGCTACCCTTCGCGCCCCGCGCCGGCCCCGACGCCGGCGACGCTCTTTCTTCAAGCCATTCGATCGGAGTTTCCATGCCCAGACCCGCCATCAACGTCGCGGTCCGTACCGCCCGTGCCGCCGGCAATCTGATCGTGCGCAATCTGAACCGCGTCGAAGGCCTCGCCGTGCTCGAGAAAGAGCGCATGGACTTCGTCTCCGAAGTCGATCGCATGGCCGAACAGCTGATCATGCGCGATCTCAAGCGGGCTTATCCGACGCATGCGTTCATCGGCGAGGAAACCGGCGAACAGGGCCGGTCACGATATACCTGGGTGGTCGACCCGCTCGACGGCACGCACAATTTCCTGCGCGGCATCCCGCATTTCTGCGTCTCGATCGCGATGCTCGAAGGCAACGAGCCGATCTACGGCGTGATCTACGATCCGCTGCGCAACGAGACCTTCACCGCGAGCAAGGGCGACGGCGCATACCTCAACGAGCGCCGCATCCGCGTGAGCGCCCGCGAAGGTCTGCCCGGCGCACTGCTCTGCACCGGTTTCCCTTACCGCCAGCGCCGTCATCTGCAGCCGCAGATCGAAATGACCCAGGCGCTGCTCGCGAGCGCCGAGGACATCCGCCGCACCGGTTCGGCAGCGCTCGATCTCGCCTACGTCGCCTGCGGCCGGATCGATGGGTACTACGAAACCGGACTGAAACTCTGGGACATGGCGGCGGGCTGCCTGCTCGTACGTGAAGCCGGCGGCCGCTACTGCGACATGGCCGGCCGCGACGGCATTCCGGAATCAGGCAACCTCGTCGCCGGCAGCCACAAGGTCGCGTTCGGCATCGTCAACACGATCCAGCCGGTACTGACGCCGGAACTGCTCGCCGGCTGAGGCGCGCAATTCCGGCAACACGATCGAGGTGGGGAAATCCGCCGCCGATGCGTCTACGAGTACGCATCGCGCGGACGCAGCCAGACCGTTGGCCCCTCCCCCCGCTGTAAGTGCCCTGACGTCTCGCTCCCTGCTTCCTCTTCCCTGCAGGTGTTACGGCGTCCGTGCGATGCGCTTCTACGGCGCCCGATCGGACCGTTCCGGTCGACGGCCGGCCGGTTCCGGCGCCGCCGCCGGCTCGACGTTCAGGTGCTGCGCGTCCGTACCGTCCCAGCAATTCCCCGCCGTATCGTTGATGCGGACCCAGTAGCGCGTCGACGTATCGAGCCGGCCATGCGCATACCAGGCCCAGCCGCCGCGATTGCCGGCCGCGTCGATGAGGCCGTCGTGGAATTCCGCCATGCGCCAGCCGTCGCCGAACTCGGCGCGGCACCGATGATCGGCCTCCTCGGGTGAAAACAGGTCGGTTCCGGCGACCGGCGCGGTCGCGGCGACGCGGCCGGCAGCCCAGCCCGCATAGAAATGGCTCGGCATCGCCGCAGCCCCTCCCGCCGGCGGCACGAGCAATCCGGCCGGACGCGGCCGCCCGTCGACCTGCAGGCAGAGCAGCGGCAGGCGCGCCGTGCACGAGGTATCGCCGGTATGGGCGTTGCAGCTGCCGCGCTCGGTCCGCGGCAATCCATGGCAGGTCACGAAGACGACGCCGTCGCCGGTCGAGTCGTTGGTGTTGTTGCCGAAGGTCATGCCGAAACCGTCGGCGGCCTGCAGCGGAGCGGCGAGCAACAGCGGAACCACGGCGAACAGGCGACGCATGGCGGAACTCCGGTGCGGGGGAATCGCTGTCAACGCCGCCGCGGCGCGCGCGGGGTTGGACGGCGGACGCCGGCTGCGGCACGCGATCGCGCGGGCACCAACGAAAACGGCCCGGTTGCCCGGGCCGTCTTGCGCGAAGCGATTGGGACGCGCCGGTTACGGCCGTGCCGCAAGCTCCGGATCTTCCTTGGTCTTCGGCATGAGATCCTGCTTGGACACGCCGAGCCAGAGCAGGATCGGGTTCGCGAAGAACACCGACGACAGCGTGCCCACGAGAATGCCGATCAGCATGATGAGGCCGAAATTCTCGAGCGCCGGGCCGCCGACGAAATACAGCGTGCCGACCGCAAGGCTCGTGGTCAGGCCGGTCATGATCGTGCGCGACATGGTCGAGTTGATCGAACGATTCAGGATTTCGTACGGTTCGCCCTTGCGCGACGAACGGAAGATTTCGCGCACGCGGTCGAACACGACGACCTTGTCGTTGATCGAGTAGCCGACGACGGACAGCACCGCCGCGAGCGCCGGCAGGTCGAACTCGCGGCCGGTCAGCGCGAAGATGCCGACCGTGATCAGCGTGTCGTGGATTTCGCTCGCGACCGCCGCGACGGCGAAGCGCCATTCGAAGCGCAGCCACAGATAGACCATGATGCCGAGGATCACGAACAGCACGGCGACGAGGCCCTGTTCGCGCAGTTCTTCACCGACGCTCGATCCGACGAAATCGCTGCGCGTCACGCGCGCGTCGGTGCGCGTTGCGGTCAGCGCCTTGAGCACGTCGACAGCGATCTTGTCGGTCTGCGCCTTGCTGATGCCGGTGGCCGGCGCGGCGGACTTGTCGCCTTCCGCCTTGGCCGGTTCGGCCTTCGCCGGTTCGCCGTGCGCGTCGCTCGGCTTGATGCGGATCGCGTATTCGGTCGTCGTGCCGAGGCCCTGCACGACGGCATTCTCGAAGCCGGCTTTTTCGAGTGCGGCACGAATGTCGGCGATTTCCGCCGCCTTTTCGTACTTCACCTCGATCATCGCACCGCCTTCGAAGTCGAGGCCGTAGTCCAGGCCGCGCACGAAGATGATCGCGGCCGCCAGCACGCAGAAGATCCCCGACAGAGTCAGGCTCAGCTTGCGCCAGGCCATGAAGTCGAAGTTGTATTCGGACTTGAACAGTTCCATGGTGACGAATTCCTGGGTCAGACCGACAGGGTCTTGAGACGACGGCCGTTGAAGATGAGGCCGACGAGCACATGGGTCACCATGACCGACGTGAACATCGACGTCGCGATGCCGATCGCGAGCGTGAACGCGAAGCCGCGGATCGGGCCCGAACCGAACGCCATGAGGCCGAACGCCGCGATCAGATGCGTCACGTTCGCGTCGAGAATCGTCGCCCAGGCCTTGTCGTAGCCGCGACTGATCGCCGCCATCGGTGTCGAGCCGTTGCGCAGCTCCTCGCGTATGCGTTCGCAGATCAGCACGTTCGCGTCGATCGCCATGCCGAGCGTGAGCACGATACCGGCGATCGCGGGCAGGGTCAGCGTGGCCTGCAGCAGCGACAGGATCGCGACCAGCAGCACGAGATTGAGCAGCAGCGCGGCATCGGCGATCAGGCCGAACAGCTTGTAGTACAGGCCGACGAAGATGACGACGAGCGTGACGCCGATGATCACGGCGAGGATGCCCTTCGCGATGTTGTCCTGGCCCAGGCTCGGACCGATGACACGCTCCTCGACGATATCGACCGGTGCAGCCAGCGAACCGGCGCGCAGGAACAGCGCGAGCTCGTTCGCCTCTTTCATGCTGTCGAGGCCGGTGGTCTGGAACTGCGGGCCGAACACGCCCTGGATCGTCGCGACGTTGATGACCTCTTCCTTGGTCCGGGCGCTGCGCACTTC
>CAMLSI010000023.1 GCA_946482585.1 uncultured Lysobacteraceae bacterium | reverse complement strand
GACGACGTCGCGATCGTGCAACAGCTCAACCCGAGCCAGCGCTTCAAGGCGACCAAGACACCCGACGAACTGCGCCGGGTGCGCGAGACCATGCGCCACGACGGCGTCGCGCTCGTGCGCTTCCTGATCTGGCTCGAGACGGCGCTGGGCACGCGCACGCTGACCGAACTCGATGTCGCCGCCGAACTGCGGCGCCAGCGCGAAGCTCGACCCGATTTCGTCGGCGAGAGTTTCGGGACGATCGCGGGCTACATGGCCAATGGCGCGCTGCCCCACTACCGCGCGACGCAGGAGCGTCATGCGACGCTCGCGGCCGAAGGGTTGCTGCTCGTCGATTCCGGCGGCCAGTACGAAGGCGGTACGACCGACGTCACGCGCACGATCGCGCTCGGCGCGCTGACGGACGAGCAGCGCCGCGATTACACGCTCGTGCTCAAGGGCATGATCGCGCTGTCGCGCGCGCGCTTCCCGCGCGGCACTACCGGCCAGCAGCTCGATGCGCTCGCGCGCGCGCCGATCTGGGCGGAAGGCATCGACTACGGACACGGCACGGGCCACGGCGTGGGCTATTTCCTCAACGTGCACGAAGGCCCGCAGTCGATCCGCCCGCCGGTGGCCGGCGAGACCGGCGAGCCGTTGATGCCCGGCATGATCACGTCGAACGAACCCGGCATCTACCGCCCCGGCCGCCATGGCGTGCGCATCGAGAATCTGATCGCGACGGTACCGGCCGGCGACGGCGAATTCGGTGAATTCCTTGCCTTCGATACATTGACGCTTTGTCCCATAGACCGCCGCCCGATCGTCGCCGAGCTGCTGAGCGAGAGCGAGCGCGACTGGCTAGACTGGTATCACGCCCAGGTCGACGCCGAACTCTCGCCGCTGCTCGATCCGGACGAGCGGCGCTGGCTCGCCGCGCGCTGCGCGGCGCTCTCCCTCTGAGCGACACGCCATGACCGCCCGCCCTCCGCGCGTCCTCGTCGTTGCCGGCACGCGCCCCGAATGCCTGAAGCTCGCGAGCGTCGTGCGCGCGCTGCGCGCGCAGCCGGCGCTCGACACTCAGCTGCTCAACAGCGGACAGCACGAGGCCATGGTCGAGCGCACGTTCGGCCAGCTTGACCTGAGCTGCGACCTCAGCGCCGGACAGATCGCGGCGGCGTCGCTGTCGCACGCGTTGTCGGCGCTGCGCGAGCGCATTCGCCGCGTCGCACGCGAGCAGGGCAGCGCGCTCGTCGTCAGCCAGGGCGACACGTCGACGGCCTATGCCGCCGCACTCGCCGCGCGCGACCTCGGCCTGCCGCTCGCCCATGTCGAAGCAGGTCTGCGCACAAATCATCCGTACCGGCCGTTTCCCGAGGAATTGTTCCGGCGCCGCATCGCACCGATCGCGCAGCTGCATTTCGCGCCGACGACGCAGGCCGCCGCCAACCTGCGTGGCGAGAACGTCCCGACGGAACGCATTCATCAGGTGGGCAACAGCGTCATCGATCTCCTGCGCGAGCAGGTCGAAGACACGCGGCCGCTCGCGCTGCCGTTCCTGCCCGACACGCCGCGCCTGGTCGCGCTGACGCTGCATCGGCGCGAGAACTACGGCCGCGGCCTCGATCTGGTCTGCGCCGCCGTGCTCGAGCTGCTGGCTCAGCACCGCGACGTCGGCGTGGTCTGTCCCGTGCACCCGAATCCGACCGTCGGCCACCGCATCCGCCGTCACCTTTCCGGCCATGCGCGCATCAGCCTCGTCGATCCGCTGGATTACCGGCCGTTCATCGCGGTGCTCGCGCAGTCCTGCCTCGCGATCACCGACTCCGGCGGCATCCAGGAAGAAGCGCCCTATCTCGGCACGCCGGTGCTCGTCGTGCGCGAGAACACCGAACGTCCCGAAAGCGTCGCGCTGGGCACTGCGACGCTGGTGCCGCCGAGGACGGACCGTGTCGTCGCCGAAGCGAATCGGCTGCTGGCGGCGCCGGCGCCGCGACGCCTCGCGTTCACCCCGGACGCAGCCTACGGCGACGGTCGCAGCGGCGAACGCATCGCGCGGATCATTTCGGCTTTCATCGGTTAAATCGTTGCAACGATGCTGCGCTTTGAAGCGTCGACCGGCTACCATCCGCCGGATTCAACAAGGAAGTCGCATGCCCCCCCCATCTCTGATCGAACGCTGCGACGACACCGCGGCGCGCCTGCGCAGTTGGCTGCTCGGCGGCAGCGTCCAGTGCATGCAGGGCGTCCATGCGGGCGGCGTGTTCGGTGCGTTCGATGCCGACGGAAAAGCACGTTACGTCTATCCCGAAATTACCGGTTACTACCTGCACTGGCTCGCCGACGTCGCGCACGCTGACGCGGCCGACGCCCGCCCGGCCGCGGCCGCTACCGCGGCCTCGGACTGGGCCGCCCGCGTACTCGCCGACGGCGCCGTACCCGCCACGCGCGCCTACGTCGACGGCAGCGACGCCGACGACTGGCGCAACCGCGCCGTGTTCTTCTTCGATCTCGCAATGCTGTTGCGCGGCCTCTGCGCCGCACGCGAGGCCGGCCTCGTTTCTTCTTCGCAGCCGGCCATCGCGCGGCTCGTCGACGAACTCGCGCGCTTCGTCGACGACGGCGCGATCCGCGCTGCGCGGACCGAGCCCGGCGTCGTGCTGCCGCCGCGCTGGTCGACGCTCGGCGGCCCGTTCGAGGTCAAGGCGAGTTCCCGCGTCGAACTCGCCGCGCGTCATGTTCCGTTGCCGGCCGCGCTGGCCGCCGCGTGTCGCGACCTCGCCCGCGGCTATCGCGACGACATCGCGACCCTGAAGCTCGACATGCTGCATCCGACGCTGTACTTCGCCGAAGGCATGCTCGTGGCAGAACCCGACTGCACGGCGGCCATCGCGACACTCGCGCGACGCTGCCTCGCGCTCGCCGACGCCGGCGGCAACCTGCCCGAAGCCGAAGATTCCGCCGTGCCGCGCAGCGACATCCTCGCGCAGACCCTGCGCGTGCTGCTGCTGAGCGGCGACGCCGGCGGCGCCGAGGTCGAGCGCGTCGCCGGCGCGCTCTGCGCGCGCGTCGATGCCGAGGGACGCCTGCCGTTCCGCGTCGACGTGGCGGCGCCGCAACCCAATGTCTGGTGCGCGATGTTCGCGGAACAGGCGCTGCGCTGGTATGCGCGCGCGCAGCGCGGCGACTCGCTGCCGGCCGCGGAATGGCTGGTGTGAGGCGAGCGCTGAGTCTCGCCGCCGGCGCGCTGCGCCTGCTGCCCAACCTGCCGCTGGCTCTCGCGCTGTTCGGCGCCGATGCGCTGGCGCGCCTGCGCCCCGGCCCTGCCCGCATCGCGCGCGGCCGACGCGGGCGCGGCATCAGCGTCATCGTGCCGGAACGCGGCACGCCCGACCTCCTGGCCGATACGCTGAGCGCGCTCGATGCGGCGCTGGCGCGCATCGCCGAACCTCACCAGGTCGTCGTCGTCGTCAACGGCGCCGCGCGCGAGGATTACGCCGCGCTGCTCACGCGCTGGCCGGCCCACGACTGGCAGTTCCACCCACAGGCGCTCGGCTACAACGGCGCGATCGACGCCGGTCTCGCCGCGGCGCGGCACGACTGGAGCTATCTGCTCAACAGCGACATGCGCCTGGACGCCGATGCGATCGCGCATCTGCTGCCGTATCGCGACGAACACGTGTTCGCGGTCACCTCGCAGATTTTCTTCACCGATCCGGCGCGCCGCCGCGAGGAAACCGGCTGGTCCGACTTCCACGAATGCGCCGATCGCGCGACGGTCTACGAACGCGATCCGGGCGATCTCACGATCGCGCGCGGCAACCTGTATCCGGGCGGCGGCAGCTCGCTGTGCCGCACCGACGTGCTGCGGCGCTATGTGGCCGACTCGCGCGACTACAACCCGTTCTACTGGGAAGACGCCGACTGGGGCATCCGCGCCTGGAGCGAAGGCTGGGAGCTCGTGTTCTGCCCGGCCTCGCACGCGCACCACCTGCATCGCGGCACCGTGCGGCGCTATTTCGACGAAACTGAAGTCGCGCGCGTGATCGACCGCAACGAGCTGCTGTTCGACTTGCGCCATCGCTGGACGCGGCGGCATCCGCTGCGCAGCCTGCAGCGGCTCGCCCGCATCGACGCGCGCTCGCGCCGCGAACTGCGCGGCATCGGCCTGGCCGCACGCGTATTCCGCTGCCGTCTCACGACCGAGCGCGCGCGCCGCAACGGCCTGCGCTTCGATCGCATCACGCAGGACCGCTGGTATCTGCCGCAGCGCGCCGCGGCGACGCCGCGCCCGCGCGTGCTGCTGGTCTCGCCGTTCGCGCTGTTTCCGCCGGCGCACGGCGGCGCACGGCGCGTGGCCGAACTCGTCGCGCGGCTGTCCGAGGACGTCGATTTTTTCCTACTCGGCGACGAGGCGTCGCTCTACGGCGACGCCAGCGAGCCGTGGCTGCGCCACCTGTGCGGCGCGCATGTCGTCGAAGGCCGCGGCGACCGGCCCGGCGAAGCACCGCTGCCCCTGCCCGAACGCCTCACGCGCCACGCCTGGCCCGGCCTGCGCGCGGCGCTGGATGCGGCGATCGCGCGGTTTCGCCCTGACATCGTGCAGATCGAGTTCATGGAGCTCGCCGAACTCGCGCCGGAAACCCCGCGCACCGTGCCGCGCTGGCTGCTGTGCCTGCACGACGTCTACCTCGATGCGAATGATCCGGCCAATGACGCGCGCCAGCGCGCCGCGATCGCACGCTACGACGCGGTGGTCGCGTGCTCGGGCGAAGACGCCGCGCTGCTCGCACCGCAGCCGGCCGCGTTGATCGGCAACGGTGCCGTCGATCGCCGCACCGACTATCGCGCCTCGCCGGACGACCTGCTGCTGTTCATGGGGCCTTTCCGCTATGCGCAGAACCTGCACGGCATCCTCGCGTTCATCGACACGGCCTGGCCGGCGCTGCGCCGCGAGTTTCCGCAGCTGCGCCTGCGCATACTCGGCGGGGTCGAATCCGCCGCGATCGCCGAACACGATGCGCGCCTGCGCCAGCCCGGCATCGAACTGGTGTCGGCCTTCGTCGATCCCGCGCCGCATCTGGCCGAGTGCAGCCTCAGCATCAATCCGCAGATCGACATCCGCGGCTCCTCGATCAAGCTCATCGAGTCGCTGCTGGCCGGACGCGTCTGCGCGACGACGACCGACGGCGCGCGCGGTTTCGCCGATGCGGGATTGCAGGGTCTGGTCGCGAGTGACGACATCGCCGGCATGGCCGCGGCGATCGCGCCGCTGCTGCGCGACCCGGCGCTGCGCCGCCGTCTCGAGCGCGCCGATCAGGACGCGCTCGACCGTTTCACCTGGGACGCGATGGCTGCGCGCCAGCTCGCGCTCTATCGCACGCTTTGCGCGGAGAACCGACGATGACCTGGTCCTACGATGCGATCGCCGAGGTCTATGCGACCGATATGGGCCAGAGCATGGCCTACGACGACATCGGCTGGTATCGCCGGTTCTGCGCGCAGCAGCGCGGCGCCGTACTCGAACTCGGCTGCGGCACGGGGCGCATCCTGCTCGAACTGCTCGCGGCCGGCCTGGATGCGAGCGGCGCCGATCGCTCGCTGCCGATGCTCAAGCGCCTGCGCACGGACGCTGCGGCGCGCGGACTCGATGCGCGGGTGCTGCAGACCGACTTGCGCGCACTCGCGCTGCGCGGTCGTTTCGCGACGATCCTGCTGCCCTATTCGCTGATCACCTACCTGACCGACGCCCGCGTCGCCGCCGACGTGCTGGCCGGTCTGCGTCCGCTGCTCACGGATGAGGGTTGCGTCGTGCTCGACGCATTCGTGCCGCAGCCGGTCGAGAGCTTCAGCGATTTCCGCCTCGACTACCGCCGCCCGCACGGCGAGGGCGTGCTCGAACGCCGCAAGCGCATCACCGCGAATGCCGACGGCACGAACCGCATCGAACGCTGGTATCGCGTGTTCGGCGCCGGCGACGTGCTGCGCGACGAATTCCGCACCGACGAAACGATACGCCCCTACGCCCCCTCGCAACTGCATGCGCTCGCGCAGCAGGCCGGCTATGTGGTGCAGCGCGAAGTCCGCGACTACAGCGATGCGCCGGCAGCCCAAGGCATGCGGTTCGTGACACTGATCCTTCGGACGTAGTCGGGGAACCCGCGAAAGGACCTGACAGGCGCGGCGCCGCGGCTGCCCTGCACACGATCGCCCGATGGATCGATCGTCCTCGAGTTCCCCGCTTCAGCAACCACGTCACACCCGGAGCGCGACTTCGCCCGCAGTCGCGGTGACAGCGCCGCGGGCCCGCTTCCGTCCTCGGGATGCATTCCCCCGACGGAGCTTCGCGTGAAACGCCGCATTGCCTTGCTGTCCCTGCTCTACCTCGCCGCGCCGGCACAGGCGCTGACGATCCGCGTCGGCGCGGACGCCGGCTGCGACACGGCCTCGCTCGCCGTCGCGCTGACCCAGGCCAAAGCCAATCCCGGTGCCGACACGATCCGCATCGCGCGCAGCCAGAGTTACGTCAACCAGGAGCTGTTCGTCGATTCCGACGTGACGCTGCGCGGCGGCTATGCGAGCTGCGACGCGTCGATGCCGAGCGGCCGCACCGAACTCGCCGGCAGCGGCGCCTGGGCCGTGGTCACGGCCTGGACCGACAGCGCGAACGGCATCGTCGTCCGGCTGGAAGGCCTCGACATCCGCAACGGCGGCGCCGGCGGCGATATCGGCGACTTCGGCGGCGTGTCGGTCGGCGGACGCACGCGCGTGGCGATCGCGGACGCACGCATCCACGACAACGTCGGGCTCTTCGGCGGCGGTGTCTCGGTCAACGGCGCGAACGCCATCGTCGACATCGAGCGCCAGGTCGAGATCGACAACAATCGCGCGAGCCTCGGCGGCGGTGCCGGCGTTTCCGCCGGTACCCTGCGCCTGCGGCCCTACGGTGTCGCCGTGCACGACAACCGTGCGGCCGACGGCGGCGGCATCTACGTCGACACCGGCCTCGTCAGCGTCGGCAGCGATCCCGACATCGCACTGCCGGTCGACGGTGTGCTCGTGCGCAACAACACGGCGAGCAATCGCGGCGGCGGCGTCCACGTGCGCGGCACCTTCGGCAAGCTGCTCGCCGAGTCGACCGTGATTCGCGACAACACCGCCGGCATCGAAGGCGGCGGCGCGTTTGTGTCCGACGGCGGCTATCTTCAGTTCACGCGCTACTCGATGGGCCCGCAGCGCCCCTGCAGTGCCGAGCAGGAATGCCTGCGCCTGTCGGGCAACACCGCGCCGCGCGGCGGCGGCATCGCCCTCGCGACCGGCGCCACCGGCGCGCTGTTCCACAGCGTGATCCGCGACAACGTCTCGAACGACGGCCCGGCGATTTCGGTACGCGGGCAGACCAGCGATCTGCGCCTGCTCGGCAGCGTCGTCGTGCGCAATCGCTGCGTCGGCGACAACACGATGTGCGCGCCGATCCGCACGACCGCGGGCAAGCTGCGCTTCACCTATACGACGATCGCGGACAATACCGCGGGTTCGTCGATTCCGTCGCCGATCTTCGCCGACGGCACCGGCGGCGAATCGATCACGCGCTACGAGTTCTATTCAACCCTGATCAGCAGCCACACACAGCTCTACGCCCAGAACGGCGCGGCGACGACGCATGCGGGCGACTGCCTGATCATGAGCGCCGGCCAGGTCTGGAGCGGCCTGTCGCGCAGCGACATCGCGACCGTCGAGTTCGTCGACGCGGCGCGCGGCAACTATCGCCTGCGCGCCGGCAACACGGCGATCGACTACTGCACGCCGAATCAGGCGCCGACCGACGATCCGGACATCGACGGCACCGTGCGCGGCCTCGAGAGCCCGGGCAACGCCAACGATTTCGGTCCGTTCGACGTCGGCGCCTACGAATACGAGCGCATTTTCGCAGGCGGTTTCGAAGGTCCGCGCTGAGCGTCGCGCTCCTGTCCGGACACCCCGGACGGGAGCTTCCGCCGAAAAGATACTTAACTGCCATTTCCACAAAATTCAAAGCAACGCAACCGCATAAGCGTCTGACGAATTCTCATGGCGGCGACATTGCGACCGCGACGGCGCCGATGCGAAGGTGCGGGCTCCTCCTCCACCGGAAGCCTGCATGAAGGTCGTACTGCATCACCGCTCGTTGTTGTTCGCCGCCGTCCTCGCGGCGGTCGTCGTGCCCGCACAGGCGCAGGAAGACGCCGCCGGCGACAAGGAAGCCGCCAAGCTCGAGACCGTCACGGTGACCGGTTCGCGCATTCCGCGCGCCGATCTCGAAGGACCGGCGCCGATCAGCGTGATCGAGGCCGACGACATCGACGCCGGCGGCTATCGCAGCGTGTTCGATGTCGTCAGCGCGATCACGCAGAACACCGGTTCGGTGCAAGGCGAAGACTTCGGCAGCACCTTCACGCCGGCGGCGAACGTGATCAATCTGCGCGGCCTCGGGCCGAATCACACGCTCGTGCTCGTCAACGGCCGCCGCGTAGCCGACTACCCGGTGGCCTACAACGGCTCGGTCAGCGCAGTCGATCTCGCCAACATCCCGAGCGCGATGATCGACCGCATCGAGATCCTCAGCGGCAGTGCTCGGCGATCTACGGCCGGTCAATCCGAACCTGGTGACGAACCTGCGGGTCAATCCGGTCAACGCAGCGGCCGAGCGCACGTCGGGCGTCGACGTCAGCGCGAACTACCGCTTCCGCTTCGACCGGCTCGGCGAATTCCAGCTGCGCGGCACCTTCACGCGCGTGCTCGAACACACCTATCAGCAATTCGCGGGCGATCCGGTGCGCGACTATCTGAACGATCTCTCCTACCAGTCGGACTGGCGCACGAAGGTGAACGCATCGCTGGCCTGGACGCGCGGCGACTGGAGCGCCCGTATCGACGGCACGCGCTACGGCGAGATTCCGGACAACACTTACGAGGCCCCGCGCGCCGCCCATACGGTCTACAACGGCAGCGTCGGCTACCGGCTCGGCGGACGCGCCGACTTGTTGCTCAGCGTGAACAACCTGCGCAACAGCCTGCCGGTCGACAAGAGCGGCGGCTGGCCGTACTACTCGATCGGCTGGTACGACGTCTACGGCCGGCAATGGTGGCTGCAGTTCGACTACCGCTTCGGCACGCGGCGGCGCTGAACCGTGGGATGCGACAGCGGCCGGCTTGATTGCGGCCGTCGTTGCAGCCACCATGGCTGGCTTCCGTTTACCGCGTGACCCTCATGAGCAGTCGCTACAACGCCGCCGATATCGAAGTCCTGTCCGGATTGGACCCGGTCAAGCGCCGGCCCGGCATGTATACGGACACCGCACGCCCGAACCATCTGGCGCAGGAAGTCATCGACAACTCGGTCGACGAGGCGCTCGCCGGGCATGCGAAAAGCATCGATGTCGTCGTGCACACCGACGGCTCGGTCAGCGTCGCCGACGACGGCCGCGGCATGCCGGTCGACATCCATCCGGAAGAAGGCATTCCCGGCGTCGAGCTGATCCTTACGCGCCTTCACGCCGGCGGCAAGTTTTCCAACAAGAACTACCAGTTCTCCGGCGGCCTGCACGGCGTCGGCGTGTCGGTCGTCAACGCGCTGTCGACGCGCGTCGAAGTGACGATCCGGCGCGAAGGCCAGATCCATCGCATGGAATTCAGGAACGGCGATCGCTCGAGTCCGCTCGAAGTGATCGGCAGCGTACCGAAGAAGCAGACCGGCACCAGCGTGCGCTTCTGGCCCGATCCGAAGTACTTCGACACCCCCAAGATCCTGCTGTCCCGGCTCAAGCACGTGCTGCAGGCCAAGGCGGTGCTCTGTTCGGGTCTCACCGTCAAGCTGACCGACGAAGCCAGCGGCGAAAAGGACACCTGGTATTACGAGGACGGCCTGCAGGATTACCTGCGCTCCATGCTCGGGCAGAACGAGTTCCTGCCGTCCGAGCTCTACGTGCACGAGCTCAAGCGCGACACCGAGGCCGTCGAATTCGCGCTGGCCTGGGTCCCCGAAGGCGAGCTCGTGCAGGAGTCCTACGTCAACCTGATTCCGACCGCGCAGGGCGGCACGCACTGCAACGGTCTGCGCACGGGTCTGACCGAAGCGCTGCGCGAGTTCTGCGATTTCCGCAATCTGCTGCCGCGCGGCGTGAAGCTCGCGCCCGAAGACGTCTGGGATCGGCTGTCGTTCGTGCTGTCGCTGAAGATGCAGGACGCGCAGTTCTCGGGCCAGACCAAGGAACGCCTGTCGTCGCGCAATGCCGCCGCGTTCGTCGAAGGCGTCGCGCATGACGGCTTCTCGCTGTACCTGAATCAGCACGTGCAGATCGGCGAGCGCATCGCGCAGCTCGCGATCGAGCGCGCGACCGCACGGCTCAAGGCCGAAAAGCAGATCGTGCGCAAGAAGATCACGCAGGGTCCGGCGCTGCCGGGCAAGCTCGCCGACTGCGCGTCGAGCGACCTCTCGCGCACCGAACTGTTTCTCGTCGAGGGCGATTCGGCCGGCGGCTCGGCCAAGCAGGCGCGCGACAAGGACTTCCAGGCCATCCTGCCGCTGCGCGGCAAGATCCTGAACACCTGGGAAGTCGAATCCGGTTCGGTGCTGGCCTCGCAGGAAGTGCACGATCTCGCCGTCGCGATCGGCTGCGATCCCGGCGTGGATCGCATCGACGGTCTGCGCTACGGCAAAGTCATCGTGCTCGCCGATGCGGATTCCGACGGCCTGCACATCGCCACCCTGCTCTGCGCGCTGTTCCTGCGCCATTTCCCGTCGCTGGTGCGCGAAGGCCACGTCTTCGTCGCGATGCCGCCGCTGTTCCGCGTCGACGTGGGCAAGCAGGTGTTCTACTGCCTCGACGAGAACGAAAAACGTGCGCTGCTCGAACGCATCGAGCGCGAGAAGATCAAGGGGCAGGTCTCGGTCACGCGCTTCAAGGGCCTCGGCGAAATGAATCCGCCGCAATTGCGCGAATCGACCGTACATCCGGACACGCGTCGCCTCGTCCAGCTCACCATCGAAACCGACGACGGCACGAGCAAGGTCATGGACATGCTGCTGTCGAAGAAGCGCGCCTCGGACCGCAAGAGCTGGCTCGAGGAAAAGGGCGATCTGGCGTCGCTGGAAGTCTGATCGCCGGATTCGGGAAAAGCGCGCGCGCCCGGCAGGCCGGTGGCGTGGGCTCGCGAGGCGAGCGCACGATTCAGCCATCCCGCCATTCGATTCGTGCGGTCGTGCGGCCGCTCCGGGCGACCGCATGCTACCCGCCTCGCTGCCGGCGCGAACCGGCGGGCGAAGGCGTCTGCGCGCCGTCGAGCGCCCGGCAGCGCGCCAGCCGTTTTACTTCTCTTTCTTCTTGCTGTCCTGCTGCGGCTGCTGTTGCTGCTGCTGGATTTCTTCCTGTTTCTTGTTGTCGTCCTGCTGCGTTGGCGTGGGAGCGCGGCGTCCCATGCCGGCCTGGGCGTGCGCGGGCGACGGCAGTGCGGCGAAAGCGAGGAACACGAGGGCGACAGCGGCGAAGGCGGTACGCATGATGCAATCCTCGGAAATGCAGGTAGGCCCGGATCTGCGGGCGATCAGCTTTCGAGCGCGGCTTCGAGCAGTCGCCGTATCACGGCGGCAGTCGGTTCGGCGCGCTGCGGAAGATACGAAAAGTCGTCCTCGTCCATGTAATTGAGCTGCGCGAGTTCGAGCTGGATCGCTTCGATGCCGTCGGCCGGGCGTCCGTACTGGCGCGTGATGTAGCCGCCCTTGAAGCGTCCGTTGATGACGTAACTGTAGCGCGACTGCGCCGACAGCACAGCATCCAGCCGCGCCTGCAGCGCCGGCGTGCAGCTGGCGCCGCCGGCCGTACCGACGTTGAAATCGGGCAGTCGGCCGTCGAACAGGAACGGCACGACGCTGCGGATCGAATGTCCTTCCCAGAGCACGACGCGGCCATGCTCGGCGCGCAGTCGCGCGAGCTCCTGCTGCAGCGTCGCGTGATACGGCTCCCAGTAGGTACGCACGCGCGCCGCGATGTCGTCCGGACCGGGCTCCTGTCCCGGCAGGTACACCGGTTCGCCGCTGAACTGCACGACCGGACACAGGCCTGTGGTGTTCTGGCCCGGATACAGCGACACGTCGTCGGGCGGCCGGTTCAGATCGACGACATAGCGCGAAAACCGCGGCACGAGGATGGACGCGCCGAGCTCTCGCGCGAACGCGTAGAGCCGGCTCACGTGCCAGTCCGTGTCGGGCACGCGCCGGGCCGCCGGCGTCAATCGCCCTGCGATGTCGGACGCGATTTCGCTGCCGTCGTGCGGCAATGAAATCAGCAGTGGCGCGGTACCGCGGTGAAGCGTGCAGATGGACATGGAATCGCCTTAAAAAGAAACATGCATCGCTGCCCGGCCTTCAAAGGGAGGGCTCGTTCCCGCCACTCACTGAGACTTTGAGGCTACCGCCGTCTTCCCCGCCGCCATCGGCACATACAGCGCCGACGGATGCCGCGCGTCGTGCAGCAGCTCGACCGTGACCGTGCGCGCGTCCTTCGCGCCTTCGGCATTCACGACGCCGCCGCTGTTGTAGTTCTTCTGCAGATTGAACGTGTTGATCGGGCCGACGACAAGACGCAGGCGGCTGCCGCGCTTGAGCTGGCGCGCGACGAACGTGAAGCTCTTGAAATCGTAGCGCTCGACCTTGCCCGGCGTGACGAGCTTCGCCTCGCGCAGGCTCTCGCGATGCCGCGCGCGCAGCACGTCGTTGGTCAGTAACAGGCTGCTGCCGTCGGGCGCGATCGCGTACACGTCGACGCTGAAATCCGTATCCGGCTGGTCGAGCTTCAGCCATGCGCTGAAACGGAAGAAACCGGCGATGTCGGTGTCCTTGTCCAGCGGTGCGGTGTGGTAGACGAGCTGCTTGCCGTTGCGCCGCAGCAGCGGACGCTGGTCGGTCAGCTCGGTACCGGACTCGTCGCCCGCATCGCCTTCCGCGGCGCTGACGTCGAGCGGATCGTAGACGTAGCGGTCGCTGCCGCCACGCCCGGCTTTGCCGGTTTCGAGCCTGCCTGAAGCATAGACGTCGTTCGCGCGGCCGCCGTCGGAGGCGAGGAAGTACTCGCGATGCGAGGCCGTCACGGCGTCGAGCGAATCGGCATAGCGCCATTCGTCGGGACCGGTCACGTAGTAGGCCACGCGCGCCTTGAGAAACTCGGGCTTGCGGCCGTCCTTGAGCGTCCAGTCGTACCAGTCGCGGTGCAGCGCGTTCATGTCGAGCAGGCTGGCCTTGCCGAGCTTGAGGCCGGCGTACTCCTCGCGCGGCGTGCGTGTGCCGGCGTGATCCCACGGCCCGATGATCAGGTAGTGGCGCTCGCGGGCGGCGGCCGAGCCGTACTGCATGTGCTTCGCGTAGAACGCGAGCGCGCCGGGCTGGTCGCCGTCGTAGTGGCCCGTGACCGTGAGGATCGGCAGATCGAGCGCGGCATACTGTTCTTTGGTCGGATTCAGGCGATCCCAGTAGTCGCCCTGCAACGGGTTCGCGATCCATTGCTGGAAGATCGGCGACGGGTTGCCGAAGCGCGTATCCAGCGTGTTGAACGGCGCATGCGCTTCATGCGCGCTGCGAAACAGCGACGTCCACATCTTCTCGTCGCCGAACAGCTTGTCCTGCGTCGCGCGGCCGCTGACGTAGGTCAGCCAGCGCATGTCGTAGGGATAGAAGATGTTGCCGCGCATCGGGAAATCGAGTCCCGGCATGACCGCTGCGACCGGCACGATGGTGGCCAGGTGCGCCGGCTTTTCCTTGGCCGTGGCCCATTGGTCGTAGCCGCCGTAGGAGCCGCCCCACATCGTGATCTTGCCGTTGCAGTAGCTCTGCTTCGCGAGCCATTCGACGATGTCGTGGCCGTCCTTGGCTTCCTGCAGGAACGGGGTGAACTCGCCGCCGGAATTGCCGCGGCCGCGCACGTCGACCGAGACGAACACATAGCCGTGCGCGGCGAAGTACATGCCGCGATCGTGATAGTTCTGCGCGATGTACGGCGTCAGCGAAAGGATGCAGGGCAAGGCCTCGCGCTGTCCCTGCGGCCGGTACAGCGTGCCCTGCAGCTCGACGCCGTCGCGCAGCGGGATCTTCACGCCCCACTGCAGATCGACCGGCGTTTCGGCATCGGGCGCGGCCGACAGCGGTGCGGCGGCAACGGTCAGGGCGAGCAACAGCAAGCGGCAGGCGATTCGCGGCACGGCTACTTCCTCACAGATGGAAACGTTGCGGACTATACGGCGCGGCATCGAGCGTCGGTGTCGCACCGGTGATCGTTTCGGCGACGAGCTCGCCGCTCGCGAGCGACATGCTCACGCCGAGCATGCCGTGCCCCGTCGCCAGCGTCAGATTGGTCCAGCGGCCGCTGCGGCCGAGAATGGGCAGGTCGTCCCAGGTCATCGGACGCCAGCCGAACCATTCCTCAAGCACGCGCGGACCTTCGGGTTCGCGCAGATAGCGCGCCGCTCCGCGCCTCAGCGCGTCGAGGCGCAGGCGATTGAGGGTGTCGTCGTAGCCCGCGAATTCCATGGTGCTGCCGAGACGATAGCCGTCGGCCCAGGCCGTGACGCAGACGCTGTCTTCCTTGAGCACCAGCGGAATGCGCGGCGCGAGCGGCGGGAGCTCGTAGGTGATCGAATACCCCTTGCCCGGCTGCACCGGAATGTGCAGGTCGAGACGGTGCGCGAGCGGTGTCGACCAGGCGCCGAGCGCCAGCACCACCTCGTCGGCGCGAAACACGCCGCGCGAGGTCCGCACCGCATCGATGCGTGCGCCGGACGTCGTGAAGCCGTCGGCGTCGCAGTCTTCGATGATCTCGGCACCGGCCGCACGCACCAGACGCGCGAGTTCCGCGACATAGCGATCCGGCCGCAGCTGCGCATCGCCCGGATGGAACACGCCGCCGACGACCTCGTCGCGCAGGCAGGGTTCCAGCGCCTGCAGTTCCGCGGCGCCGCGTTCCTCGACCGGAATGCCGACGGCGCGCAGGCTGTCGAGATGCCAGCCGAACGCATCGAACGCCCGCTGCTCGCGGAACACGTAGAGCGTGCCGTTCGCCGCGAAACCGCAGTCCATGCCGTGCGTCGCGACGAGGTCGCCGATGAGTCCGCGCGACCGCGTCAGTATCTGCGCCTTCGCGCGATTCGCCGCATGGAAATCGCGCCAGTTGCAGCGACCGGCGAAGCGCAGCATCCAGCCGAACAGTTCGAAATCGGCCCGCGGTGCGACATGGAACGGCGCATCCTTGTGCCACATCATGCGCAGCGCCGTGACCACCATGCCCGGCATCGCGAGCGGCGCGGAATGGCTCGGCGTCAACGTGCCGCAGTTGCCGTGCGATGCGCCGCCGCCGACGCGACCGCGCTCGACAACGGTGACGCGGCGCCCGCGCTGGAGCAGATACCACGCACAGGAAAGGCCGATGACGCCGGCCCCGAGGATCAACACGTCGGTCTTGGTTTCGTGCATCCGGCGATCGTAACGATTTTCCGGTCCAGGCCGCCACGCAGGTATTGCCAAGCCGCATCGCGGTCATTAAGATGCGCGACTCCTTTCGGGGTGTAGCTCAGCCTGGTAGAGCGCTACGTTCGGGACGTAGAAGTCGCAGGTTCAAATCCTGTCTCCCCGACCAATATTTTCAGTTGGTTAGTAAAAGGCCCGCTTCTGCGGGCCTTTTGCGTTGCGCAACCACACCGACACTCTGCGCCGAGCTGGGCAATGCGCGTTGCCGGCGCCGCGTGCGTTTCGTGCCGCGTCGGTCCCGTCGCGCCGTGTCATCGAGAGTGCGCCCGCGCCGCTCGCCGTCTGCCTCGCCACATTCGCCGAACACGCGTTCCGGCCGCACGACCACGAATGACTCCCGCTGCTGCCGTGCCGCTTCGCGCCGGCGAAAACGACGAGTGCGCTCGACCAACGCGTCGAAAGACGGCTGGCTGATCGGTCGGGGCTACGTCGATCCGGTCAGCGTCGCGTCCGTCGCCATCTTTTCCGGCGACCGCGCAAGCGATCGTCTCTACGATCGCTCGCCCCTCGTTCGCCGCCACGCTGCAATGGAGTTAAATATCAATATATAAAAATATATGCATTGACATGCTCCGCGCACCTGGAAACGGCCATGCTGTCCTGAATCCGCGCGACGGCGCGAGCACCGCCATCGGCGCGTCGAGGTCACTGTCGTTGAGCGCGGCCGGATCCTTCAGTATGCGTTTTCTTCCGCGCTGGTCGCGACGGCTTCGGCGGCGGACGCCGGCGAAGCCGCCAGCAGGGCAATGAGCAGGACAGGATTCGCATGACACAGTCCCCGGCAGATGTCAGCGGGTGGCGATCGCCCCTGCCGCGCCGGCCATGAGTAGCGCGCTGCCGCGGTTGACGCGACGCAAGGCGACGGGGGAATGGAGGCGGCGGCGCAGCCGATCGGCCAGCAGCGCGTAGGCGGCGAGAACCCCGCCGACCACGGCAGTGACGAGTGCGGCGAGAATCAGCGCGTCGCGCAGCGGCAGATCGTCGAGGACGACGATGCCGGGCAGCAGCGCGAGGTAGAACAGCATGGTTTTCGGATTGCCCAGCGCAAGCGCGAGCCCGGTCAGCAACAGACGCGACGACTCGCGCTCGTCAGCGGTCGTCGGCGCGACGGGCGCGGTGCGCCAGAGCTTCCACGCGAGCCACAGCAGATAGGCGATGCCTGCGTATCGGACCGCCGCGAACACCGCGCCAAACTGCTGCGCCAGCACGACCGCCCCCGACAGGGCGCACAGCAGCCAGCACAGATCGCCCAGCACCAGTCCCAGGCACAACGACCCGATTCCGCGCCGGCCTCGGGCAAGGACGCGGGCGACCAGGGCTGTCGTGCTCGGCCCCGGCGTGGCGACGGCCGCGGCCAGTACCGTGGCGAAGAGCACGCCGGCCGCGGGGCTCATCGCTCGCCGCCTTGCCCAAGGCACACTTCTGAAACATAGTGGGCCGCAAGCGCGGAAGAATGCGTGTCGTTGGCGGTGATTCGCTGCATGACAACTATCGTAGGCAGCCGGTCACCGCGCCCACAACGCGAAACTTCCGACCGGTCGATAAGGTGAGCTTATGTCTGGCACGCTGCCGCCGCTGACTGCCGTGCGTGCCTTCGAAGCCGCCGCGCGCCTGGGCAGTTTCACGCGCGCCGCGGAAGAACTGCACATGACCCAGGCGGCAGTGAGCTACCAGATCAAGCAGCTCGAACGGCGGCTGGGCCTGACGCTGTTCCGGCGCCAGCCGCGCCAGGTGGTGCTGACGCCGGCCGGGCAGCGACTGGCGCCGGCAGTACTGGACGCGTTCCGGCAATTGCACGCGGCGTTCGCGGGGACCGTCGAACACGAAGAAGCCGGACTGGCGATCACCTCGCTGCCGACGATCGCGGCGACGTGGCTGGTGCCGCGTCTCGGCCTGTTCCAGCTCGCGCACCCGCGACTCGCGGTGCGGCTGGATACGACGGTACCGCTGGTCGATCTGGCTCACGGCGAATTCGATGTCGGCATCCGTATCGGCACGGGCGACTGGCCCGATCTCCAGGCCGACTTCCTGCTGCCCAGTCTGTTCACGCCGCTGTGCAGCCCCGCGCAGCGGGGCCTCCTGCGAACACCCGCGGACCTGCTGGCGCTGCCGCGCTTCGGCCGCGAGCGCTGGTGGCGCGCGTGGTTCGACGCGGCAGGCCTGCCGGAAGCCGATTTCACCGCGAAACCCGGCGTCGAGCTCGACGTCGAACAGCACGCCGTCACCGCGGCATTGTCCGGACACGGCGTGGCGATCACCTCGCCGCTGCTGTTCGAACACGACCTCGCGACGGGCCGGCTATGGCAGCCGTTCGACGTGGTCGTCCGCGATCATCGCGACTACTGGCTGGCTTATCCGGCGGTACGCCGGAACAGCGCGAAGATCCGCGCGTTCCGTCACTGGCTGCTGGAACAGGCGGCGGCGTACCGCGAGCCCGAGAAGGTCCGTTGACGCGGCGGCGCCCCGCGCTGCGCCTTCCGGAATCTTTAGGCATGGCGCCTGCAAGGGTACCGCCGAGTCCGTGCACATGGTCGCGCCACAGGGGACCTCCAAGAGCGTCGGGGTTCCCGCGGGACAGGACGTCCCGCTCGCGATCGAGCGCACAGGCGCCTCATCGGGCAACTCCAGAAACTGCCGTCCCGACAGTTTCTGGAGATTCCACACAGGGGGATCGAAGCAGCATGCCGAGATTCGTTGTGTCGTGGCTGTTGCTCTGCCTGGCCGTATCGGCCATCGGCGCGGAACCGGTGCCGGCGGCGCCGCGCCCGCTCGATCTGTTCGATCTCGGCGCGCCATCCTTCACGAATTTCTCCACGAGCAGCGGCCTGCCGGGCTCGGTCACGGTCAGCGTGCAGACCGATCGCGAAGGCTTCGTCTGGATCGCATCGCCGTCGGGGCTTGCGCGCTACGACGGACGGCGCTGGGTCCTGCGCGACGACGCGCGGATCGCGCGCTCGGCGACGAGCCTGTTCCTCGATCGCGGCGGAACGCTCTGGGCCTCATTTCGCGATGCCGGCATCGCGCGCTACGACGGCGCGGAATGGCAGGTCGAGAACCGCCGCAGCGGGCTCGCTTCCGAACAGATCCGCCGCTTCGCCGAAACCGAAGACGCCGACGGCCACGCGACGCTCTGGGCACTGACCTGGGACCACGGCCTGCTGCGGCGTCGCGACGGACGCTGGGAAGCCGATCCCGGCAACGCGCAATTGCCGCACGGTCCCGTGCTCGCGCTCGCGCAGACGCGCGAACTCGGGGGGCGCGAACGCGTCTGGATCGGCAGCGGCGACGAAGGGCTCTGGTACCGCGAAGCCGGCGGCGAATGGCAGCACTATCGCGGCGACGGCTTCGATCCGGGGCAGGTCGAATACTTGCTCGCGACGCGCCACGACGGTCGCGAGGAACTCTGGGTTTCGGTCTTCGGTTCGGGCCTCTGGCGCATTCGCGCCGACGGCCTGAGCGCGTGGACGCGCGCGAACGGCGAGCTGCCGAGCGACGACATCTACGACATCGCGCAGACGCCGCTGCCGAACGGCGACCGCGCGATCTGGGTGTCGTCGCGCTCGGGCCTCATCCGCATCCACCGCGACCATGCGCAACTTTTCGACCGCCGCCACGGACTGCCGTCGGACGTGGTCCGCGCAGTCAGCGCCTGGCGCAGCCCGAATGGTGAGGACGTGCTCTGGCTCGCGACCGAGAGCGGCGTCTCGCGCACCATCATCGGCTCGGACCAGTGGCTGACCGCCTCGCTCCTGGGCGCACAGGCGACCGGCGTGTTCGCCGTGCTCGTCGAACCGGACGGCCGCGGCGACGAGCGCCTCTGGGTCGGCGGCAGCGACGGCGGTATCGGCCTGTTCGAGCGCGGGCGGTGGCGCCATTTCACGCGGGAAAACGGCGCCCTGCCCGCGTCGAGCGTCCGCATGATCGCCGCGGCCGACGACGAACACGGCGCGCGTGCGCTCTGGGTCGGCCTGCGCTACGGCCATCTGCTGCGCGTGCGCCCCGGCCCGGTGTTCGAAGCGGTCGCGGCACCGTGGTCGTCGCATTCGGGACAGGCCGTGCTCGATACCCTGTCGCGCCGCGTCGACGGCCGTTTCGAACAGTGGTTCGCGACACGCCAGTCCGGCGTGTATCGCCGCCGCGAGCGCGGCGCCTGGGACGCGTTCCGCGCCGAAGGCATCGCCGGCCAGTGGCGCGTCAATCGCCTCGTCGAGCAGATCGATCGCGACGGACGCTCGTGGCTCTGGGCGATCGGCAATCAGGGACTCGCGCGCTTCGACGGCGAGCGCTGGCAGCTCGTCGATCGCGATGCCGACATCCAGGACAGCAACATGGTCGGCGGAGGACTGATCGCGGATGCGCAAGGCCGGCCGGTGCTCTGGATCGGTACCGCGAATGCGGGCGTCGTGCGTGTGGACCTCGACGATCCGCGCCGTCCGCGCCGTCTGCGCGACGAACTCCCGGCCGCCCGCGATCCGACCGCCTATGGCGCACTGCAGGATTCGAAGGGACGCATCTACGTCTGCACCAACAACGGCGTGCAGCAGCTGACGCCGAAACCGCCGGCCGGCTACGTCTCGCGCGTGTTCACGCGCGAGGACGGCATGATCCATGACGAGTGCAATACCAATGGCCAGTTCATCGACGCGCACGATCGCTTCTGGACCGGCACGCTCGGCGGTCTCACCGTCTACGATCCGCGACGCGCGGCCGCCGACGAGCAGCCCAAGCCGCTCAGGCTCGTCGACCTGCGCATCGACGGCCGGCCCGTGCGCAGCGACGTCCTGCAGATCGCACCGTCGGTGCGCAGCGTGCGCGTCGAATACGCGCTGCTGTCGTGGCGGCGCGAGGCGGAGTCGCGCTTCCGCACGCAGCTGATCGGCCACGACGCCGTGCCGACGCCCTGGAGCAGCGACAACGTGCGCAGCTTCGGCACCCTGCCGCCCGGCAGTTATCGGCTGCGCATCGAGGCGCGCGACTATGCCGGCAACCCGAGCGAGCCGATCGAGCTGCGCATCGAGATGAGCGCACGCTGGTGGCAGACTCCGTGGGCGCAGGGCCTGTTCGCGATCGCGCTGCTGCTCGTCGCGCATGCGCTCGTGCGCTGGCGCACGCGCGCGCTCGAAGCGCAGCGCGGGGCGCTCGAACAGCGCGTCGCGGCGCGCACCACCGAACTCAACGCAGCCAACGCGCGCCTGCGCGAATTGTCCTATCGCGACGCGCTGACCGGACTCGCGAACCGGCGCTCGTTGCTCGAGGCGCTGGAAGGGCACGCCTGCAATGCGGCCGGCGAACGCATGACG
>CAMLSI010000022.1 GCA_946482585.1 uncultured Lysobacteraceae bacterium | reverse complement strand
CGAATCGTGGATGGCACCGTTTGGCGTTCCGAATCGTGGATGGCACCGTTTGGCGTTCCGAATCGTCGGCCAGAACCGGGACATCCACTTTCCGGTGCCGGGCGGAAAACGAGGACATCCACTTTTCGGCGAGAAGCGAGTGAAGACTCAGCGCTGGCCAGCCGCATCGGAATTTTCCGAATCGTGGATGGCACCGTTTGGCGGCATCGGAATTTTCCGAATCCTGGATGGCGCCATTTGGCGTTGCGCCATTTGGCGGCGGCACCGCCGTTTGGCGCATCGTCTAGCGACGCTCCGATTCGAGCCGACGGCGCGTGTCGGAGGACGCGCTCGCGAAATGCTCCTGGTGTGAGGCGAAGGCCATGATCGGCGTGTCGAATCCTGACGAGAGGGCGGGCACTCCCGAAGCCAAACTGTACATCGCGCCGAGCGCGCGATGTCAGCGTGCCCGACGTCGGTCAGCGGGCTGCAGGGTCGAACGCCGCTCTGTCGCGATCCCTGTCGGTCTGATCTTCCGCAACGGATTCGAGGGCGAGCCGCAGCGAGTGTCGGGCGGAAACCTCGGCAGCGTGCCGTGAAAAGGATCGGGATAGCTCGCTGGACGGCGCGAACCGGCGCCGCGCCGTCGGGAATCTGCGATGCCCGACCGCCCGTCAGCCGCCCGTGTCGATCGCGAAGTCGAAGGCATAGAAGTGCGCCCCGCCTTCCTTGACCTCGATGGTCATCGTCCCGGTCAGTCCCGCCAGCGCTTCGGTACCGGAGTCGGGCACTACCTGCAAGGTCAGCGTGTTCACGCCGCGCGTCGCCAGGCCATAGTGCTGCAGATGGAACGAACCGCTGCGTCCGCGCAACGTTCCGCTCACTTTCTCCAGCGCGACATAGCCGCCCGACGTGCCGTTCGCCGCCCGCACGGCCAGCATCTGCCCGCGGCTGCGAGCTTCCAGCACACCGTGGAAGGTCTTGTCGAGCAGCAGGCGCGCGATGCCGGACGGATCGTCCTTGTCTTCTTGCGGTATCAGCTTGACATCGAAACGGCCGGTGACGTGTTCGCGCATGGGGCTCTCCTTCGGATCGGCAGGGGGCGGCGCGACGATCGCGGCGAATCCCGCTGCGCCGATCACGACGGCGGCGAGCATAGGATGGAAACGATTGTGCACGGCACACTCCCGGTGAATGATCACGGTCTCATTGAACCGGAATGCCCGCTGCGATGATTGTAAAAACGCGACACGAGCGAATCCCCCGCCGATGCTGAGACCCTCGCCCACGCCCGCGCGCGGCATCCTGCGCCGCAACCTCGACCCGTCGCGCCTGACGCATGGCCGCTTTCTGCCGGAGGCCCCGCTCGCGCCGTTCGTCGAACACTACTGGTGCGTGAGCTGGGACCTGCGCGGGCAGATGCCGCAGTTGCAGGAGACCCTGCCGCATCCGAACGTGCACGTCGTGGTCGACGCGGCGGGCAGCGGCATCTTCGGCGTGCATACGCGTCGCTTCGTGACCGAACTGGCGGGGCTGGGTCGCGTGTTCGGCATCAAGTTCCGGCCCGGCGGCTTCCGGCCCTTCCTGCGCCGTCCTGTGGCGTCGCTCGCGAATCGCGCGACCCGCATCGCCGACGTGTTCGGCGCCGACGGTGCCGCGTACGAGCGCGACGTACTCGCCAGCGCTGACGTGGAAGCCTGCGTGGCGTTGGCCGCGCGGCTGCTGAGCGCGCATCGGCCGCCGCCGGATCCAATGGTCGAGCGCGTTGCCGACCTCGTGATGCGCGCCGCGACCGATCGCTCGCTCAACACGGCCGACGAACTGGCTGACCGCGGCGGCATCGGGCTACGCGCGCTGCAGCGCCTGTTCAACGACTACGTCGGCGCGAGCCCCAAGTGGGTCATCAACCGTTATCGCCTGCACGAAGCCGTCGAACGCCTTGCCGCCGGCGTCGCCGTGGACTGGGCCGATCTCGCGCTCGCGCTCGGCTACTACGACCAGGCGCATTTCAATCGCGACTTCCGCAAGCTCGTGGGGCGCTCGCCGGGCGAGTTCGCGCGGGCGGAAGGCGTGAAGGAGGCTCAGCATGACCGTTCATCGAGCCTTCGTGTTCCGGTTTCCACGAGGAGTCGACGATGAGTACTCGCCCTCTGCAGAAGTACCAGGGCTCCTGTCACTGCGGCGCGGTGCGCTTCGAGATCGAGAGCGACTTCCCGGAGCTGACCACCTGCGACTGCTCGATCTGCACACGCAGGAACGCGCTCATGGTCAAGGTGCATGAAAGCCAGTTCCGACTCCTGACCGGCGAAGCGTCGCTCACCGAATATCGGTTCCACACCCTGACCGCAAGGCACTACTTCTGCAGCATCTGCGGCATCTACCCGTTTCATCGCAAGCGGGTCACGCCGGACCACTTCGGCATCAACGTGCATTGCCTGGAAGGGTTCTCGCCGGACGGCATTCCCGTTCGCCGGACCGTCGGCGCGGCCATGGCTTGAACGATTCTTCGTCCGCGACAACGCGTGACCGAGAACGAGGGCATCCGCTTTCGCGGCCATGTCGCACCGGTCGAACGGCAAACCGAGACCTGCGGCCATACGGCGCCGGAGCCGGACCGGGTGCGAGGATGAGCCGGCCAGGAAGGACCTACTGCATGCCGTCCGCGTGCCGGATGAAAGCGCTCATCAATGCGGCGCATTCGGCCGCATGTGTCTCGAGCAGAAGATGCGGACCGTCGAGGACGTGCGCCTCCATGCGTGAGAGCGCCTTCATCCAGGACAGGGTTTCCTCGATGGCGAAGAAGATGTCGTGCCGTCCCCACAGCATCAGCGCGGGCGGCTGCCAGCGTCGGAGATACGCGGCTATCGCCTCGAATCGCGCGACATGACTGCGATAGTCGAGCACGAGCGTGCGCTGCATCCCGAGGCGTCCGGGGAGTGACATGATCCGCCAGTCCTCCTTCCACCTGCAGGATTCGATGCGCTCGGCAATGTCCTCGGGCACGCCGCCCACGTATTGGTCGCGCGTCCCTTCGAACGTCAGATGCCTGGTCGCCTCTGCTTCGCGCTCCGGCGAAGGATCGTCCCAATAGGCACGCGTCGCGGACCATTGCGGTCCCAGCCCGCTCTCGTGCGCATTGGCGTTCTGGATGATGAGGCCGCGAATCCATCGTGGCGCGCGCGTGGCGAGATGAAACCCCACCGCCGCACCGAAGTCGTGCAGATAGAGATAGAACGATTCCGCCCCGAGCCGTGCGAGCATGCGGTCGATCACGTCGGCGAAGCGCGAGAACGAGGGCCGTTCCGAGGGCTCGGAATCCCCGAACCCGGGAAGATCCGGAACGATGACGAGACAGTCTTGTGCGAGCGGGCCGATCACGCGCCGGAACGATGCCGACGAACTCGGAAATCCATGAATCAGGAGCAGAGCTGGCTTCTCCCGGTCGCCGGCCAGACGGACCGCGATGTCGACGCCGTCGATGTCGAATCTCATTCGTTCCGGCTCATTCATCGCGAACGATCCTTCGATGCCTTCGAGCACTCAGGCGGATTCTGCAGCGCTCGATCAACGGCTTCTTGCCGCACCGTGCCGCAGCCGGCAAGGCTCGAGCCGCGCACCTGACAGACATGCCCGGCCGGCCCGGGCGGACGCCGGCGGACTCAGCCCCGGCGTGCCGCCTCGATCGCCGCGATGTCAATCTTTCCCATCTGCATCATCGCGTCGAAAGCACGCTTGGCCGCCGCGCGATCGGGGTCGGTGATCGCCGCCGTGAGGGCTCGCGGCGTGATCTGCCAGGACAGGCCCCACTTGTCCTTGCACCAGCCGCAGGCGCTTTCCTGGCCGCCGTTTCCGACGATCGCGTTCCACAGACGATCGGTTTCGGCTTGATCGTCGGTCGCAATCTGGAACGAGAAGGCCTCGTTGTGCTTGAACGCCGGACCGCCGTTCAAGCCGAGACAGGGGATGCCGATCACGGTGAATTCGACCGTCAGCACATCACCTTGCTTGCCATCGGGATAGTCGCCCGGCGCGCGATGAACGGCGCCCACGGCGCTGTCGGGAAACGTTTCTGCATAGAACTGCGCGGCTTCCAGTGCGGTGCCGTCGTACCAGAGACAGATCGTGTTCTTGCCGACCATGTTCGTTCTCCATCAGGACGAGCGCAGGCGATCGGCAGAAACATTCCTGCCGAGATTTCCGGCCATTTTCGTTACTCGATGTGGAGCACCTGTGACGGAGCCGCCCGCGTTCCGTGCGGCCGCTCACGACGCGATCGCGGTCGAAGCAGGGTGGCGTCCTCGACGCGGTCCGGCAAAGCAAGCGAGCCCGGCCTGATATGCGCACATTCGCAGCCGGCATATTCTTCGTTCGAGCGAACCCACGGGTGCCGCCGCCGGCGGCGTCCATGAAATCGCCGCAGCGACCGCTCGTGCTGCCTCGCGTCGACATACGTCAGAACGGACGCGAGAAACCGATGGGGGTGGATAAGGACACCCACGACTTGCGGTGGGTAAGGACACCCACTAATCGGATGGGCGGACGACAGGCGGACAAGACGGATAACGGATCAGGATGGGGAGGATCAGGACGGGCGATCCTCCCCTTTCCGTTTATGTGGATGGACGCCGCTGAGGGTTCGTCCGGTCGCCCTATCTCGGCTTGGGTGGAAGAGTGAATCCACAAAGTGGAGGAAATTTGGAAGAGAACGATTGGGAGAGAACGATTGGGACACCCAGAATAATCGGCGAAACGAGAGTCAGGATGAGGGCCTGACGCATGAGCTCCACGAGGAAGGGTCAGGACGCCCACGGGTTCCGGCCGCCGCGCGCGTTCACTCAGCGCGAATCACTCGGGAGAGATAGGACATCCAAATTTCAGCATCGCTGATGCTTGGGAACGGCCGGAACAGCACGGTTTGAACTGCAGGCTTGAACAGGACACCCGCAATTCAGAATCCTCTGATGCTGAAGCGAGGATTTCTCCCGCTGCGCGAGCGCTTTCCATCGGCCATGCTGGAACTATGACGATCGCGCGCGCTCAATTGGTTCCACCCGGCACCGAAGGCTATTACCACTGCATCCAACGTTGTGTGCGGCGCGCGTTCCTCTGCGGCGAAGACCAGTATACCGGCCGCTCCTACGAGCACCGGAAAACCTGGGTCGAGGACCGACTTCGACTACTCGGCGAGTGCTTCGCCGTTGCGATTCACGCCTACGCAATCATGAGCAACCACTTGCACATCGTCGTGCAGATTTCCCCTGCCGCGGTCTCAGCATGGAGCGACGACGATGTCGCCATACGCTGGGTCCGGCTGTTTCCTCCAGCAACCGACGATGCCGTCCAGCTCAAACGAAAGCGGATCCTGACCGATCCTGTGCGTCTCGGTGTGATTCGTTCCCGGCTCGGCGACCTATCCTGGTTCATGCGTTGCCTGGCTGAGCCGGTCGCGCGGCGCGCCAACCGGGAAGATGATTGCAAGGGTCGTTTTTGGGAAGGACGCTACAAGTGCCAGCTCCTCTGTGACGAGCGCGCATTGCTGGCCGCGATGACCTATGTCGATCTCAACCCGATCCGTGCCGGCATCACAGACCAGCTCGAGACGTCCACGCACACGGGCGCGCATGATCGACTCACGACGGCACGTGCATCGCCCGACGTTCTCGCCGCGCCATTGCGAGCAATCATCGGCATGCAGCACTCTGCCTTACCGCTAAGCACTGCCGACTATCTTCAAATCCTCGACTGGACGGGACGCGCCCTGGCACCGCGCAAGCGAGGATCATTCGCCGGCAATGCCCCAACCATACTCACGATCATCGACAACGCTCCTGAGCGCTGGACGATGCGCGTTCGTGGATTCGGCAGCGCCTGGGCCCGAGCCGTGGGTTCGACGCAAGACCTGATTGCCATCGCCGAACGCGTCGGTCAACGGTGGGTCAAGGGCATTCGGCTCGCAGCGCGGCTCGGCTGATCCATATCTGCGTGACCGCCCGGAAGGGAGACAACGCGCGCGCGGCACTTTTGCATTCCGGCAGCTGTATTCCGGCAGCCGCCTGCAGTTTTCTTCCATCCCCGTATTTCTCAGCGATCCGCGCAACTGCAAAGCGCCTCCGCTTCATAGGCCTGAAGTGCTCGATCCCCGGGACAGTCCAAAATGCTCTTCTAAGTGCTCTTCAAATCTGGGTGTCCCAAACGCTCTCAAATCTGGGTGTCCGAGACGCTCTCCTCTCACTTCAAATCTAGGTGTCCCCAAACGCTCTCAAATCTGGGTGTCCGAGACGCTCTTCCTAGACGCTCTTCGAGACGCTCAAAATTGAGGCGCACGAACCCCCTCGTGCTTCGCGCCGCCGGCGCTCTGCGCTAGGCTGCAACCCATGGGTTTCGTCGGGGGTCGGAAGCTGATGCCGAACGTACGGGAGTTTTCGCCGGAAGACACGCATGGCGTCGTCTCGGTCATTCTGCCCATCCAGCAGGTCGAGTTCGGGATTCCGGTGACGCTCGATGCGCAACCCGACCTCGCCGATATCGCCGCCTTCTATCAGCGAGGCAGCGGCAATTTCTGGGTAGCCCAAGCGCAGGCTCGGATCGTTGGAACCATCGGACTTCTGGACATCGGCAACGGCCAGGCCGCGCTGCGGAAGATGTTCGTGTCCGAGCCGTTCCGCGGCAGCGTTCACGGCGTCGCGCAGAGGTTGCTCGACACGCTTCTCGCTTGGGCAGCCGCCAAGCAAGTGACCGAGATCTTCCTGGGCACGACCGACAAATTTTTTGCCGCGCATCGCTTCTACGAGAAGAATCGATTCACCGAAATCGGCCGATCCGCTCTGCCGGCCGGCTTTCCGGTGATGTCCGTCGACTCCAGGTTTTACCGCCGCGGCCTGCGCAGCGATGCGGCCTGATCCATGTCGACTGCGTCAGGGAGTTTCCGATGGTCGCCTCGGCGGCACCTCCGGCACACTCGGTGCAACGCGTCATCGATTCGACAATCGCGCTATCGGAATCACGCCGCATGCGAACCGGAAACTTGTTCGTCGACGCCGACGCTCCTGCCGACGGGGAACGCTTCGAGACGCTGCTCGCTCACAGGAATCTCGTCGTCGAGCGGATCGTGAGCTCCGCAGCCATCACTCCGGCCGAGTACGTGCAGACGCAAGATGAGTGGGTTGTGATGCTCCAGGGAGAGGCGACTCTCGAGGTCGCCGGCAAGACGTTCGCGCTGCGCTCCGGGGACTATCTGTTCCTTCCTGCCGGCACGCCGCATACGGTCCGGCACGTCTCGAACGGCGCTCTATGGCTGGCGGTGCATCTCCACTAGCCAACCTACCGACACCGTGGCAGCGAAATAAGTCCGTATCGTCCCGGATCTCACCCGGCGGACTCGTGGCGTTCCCGCGTTGCACGGACGCCGGCAGCGCGTCCAGGTACGCCGAAGCCGCGCTGCGGCTGTGCCGGATCGCGGCGGCAGGAACCGCGAGAACCGCTCCGGTGCAGTGCTCTCGCCCGGCACTCGCCGCTTCCGGATTTCCGACGATGGAACCCCGCGCAGCAGGAACGCTCAATGCCGGACCATGTCGGTCTGCCGAGGCGCGGCGCCGCGAAAATCGTCGGCGGTGCCCGACGGCATCGACGCAGCCTCGGACTCGCGCTCTCCGAGCGTGAAACAGAAGGTCGCCCCCTCCCCCGGCCGGGACTCGGCCCATATGCGACCGTGGTGCTTCTGGATGATGCGATGAACCGTCGCCAGCCCCAGGCCAGACCCTTCGTATTCGTCCTGGCTGTGCAGTCGGCGAAAGATGCCGAACAGCTTGTCCGCATGACGCGGATCGAATCCGACGCCGTTGTCGCGGACCCAGATGTGCCCGCCACCGTCTTGATCCGAGCGTGCATGACCGACACCGATCCGTGCGGTGTCCCGGTTCTTCGTGTACTTGATCGCATTCAACAGAAGATTGGACATCACCACTTTCAGCAGGCGCCGGTCGGCGTGCACGCGCGGCAGCTCGCCGACGTCCCACTCGATGCGGCGGCCCGCGGATTCATTCGCGAGTTCGTCGCGCACCTGAGCCACGAGTGCGCCCAGATCAACGTCGCCGCAGGCCAGATCGGCGCGGTTGACGCGTCCCAGGGAGAGCAGAGCATCCATGAGGTCGCTCATGCGGCGCGCGCCGTTGGCGATGTAGTCGAGAAAGGGCCGCGACTCGTCATCGAACCGGTGACTGTGGCGATCCTTCAGGATCTTGCTGAACCCGATCAGGTGCCGGACCGGCGCGCGCAATTCGTGCGACACGGAATAGGAAAAGATTTCCAGATCCCGATTGGCCGCGACCAGCTGATCGGTGCGCTCGACGACGCGCCGCTCGAGCTCCTCGTTCAATCTTGCCAGGGCCGCGTCGCGTTCGCGCAGCTCGGCCAGCGTGAGCTCGAGGGTGCGTTTGCGCTGCGCCAATTCCTTGGCGAGCCCGGATACGTCCGCCTCGCTCGTGGCCAGCTCGGCCTGGAGAATCCGCCGGGTATGCGAGATGGCCAGTTGATTGGTCGCGCGTGCAATCAGCTCGGCGACGAGGAAGGGCTTGGTCAGGAAGTCCTGCGCGCCGCCGCGCAGCATGCGCACCTTGAGTTCGTCGTCGGCCTTGGCGGTGAGCAGGATGATCGGGACGTTGTCGAATTCGTTCATCGAACGAAGCGCATGGACCAGTTCGTCGCCGCTCATGTCCGGCATCATCACGTCGCTGATGATGAGGTCGGGTCGCGACGCGACCGCGACGTCCACGCCTTCGCGTCCCGAGAAAGCGCCGATCGTGCGCATCTGCGGCGGCAGCGATTCGCGGATGAAATGATGCATTTCGCGGTTGTCCTCGACGACGAGGACCAGCGGCAGCGCGCGCATGTCGGGATTGTCGGCCTCGCGGGCAGTGCCATTGCCGAGGCTCGAGAGCGGATGCAGGTATTCCTCCACCGAGACGGACGTGACGGGCAGCACTTCGGCATCCGCATCGGAATCGGTTTCCGTCTCGGCGATCTTCGTGAGCGGAAAGGCCACGCGGAAGGCGGCGCCGCCGAGCGCGGACTCGCCGACCTCGATCGTGCCATCCAGCAGACCGAGAAATTCCCGCACGATGGCCAGGCCGAGGCCGGTACCGCCGTGGCGTCGTGTCGATGCGTGCTCGGCCTGACGGAACGGTTCGAAGATGGCCTCGCGCAAGTCAGGCGGCACGCCGGGCCCCGAATCGTCCACGCCGAAAAGGCCCTGCCCCCCTTCGCACCGCAGATGCAGGTGGATGTGGCCCGCGTCCGGCGTGAACTTGAACGCATTGGCCAGCAGGTTCACGAGCACACGCTGGATCTTCTCGACGTCGGTCTGCACCCGCAGGCTTTCGGGCGTATCGACCCGGAAGTCGATGCGGCGCTCCCGGGCCAGCGACTCGAAGTAGGCCGCCGTCAATCGCGTCAGGTGAACGAGGTCGACATCGTCGTAGCGCACGGTCATCTTGCCGGCTTCGAGCTTGGCGACGTCGAGCAGGTCGTTCACATGACGCAGCAGCGCACGGGCATTGCGGACGATCGTTTCCAGCCAGCGGCGCTGCTCCGCATCCAGCCCCGCACAGCCGAGCAGCCATTCGGCCGGCCCCAGGATCAGGGTCAGCGGCGTGCGCAGCTCGTGGCTGATGTTCGAAAACAGGCGCGTCTTGAGCTCGTCCAGCTCCTTGGTCGCCGCATACAGCCGCGACAGTTCCTGGTTCGCCGACTCCAGGCGCCGGTTGGCCTCCTGGACTTCCGCGGCGCGCTGGAAGATCTCGGCCTCGAATTGCTCGGCCCGCTCGCGCAGCGATTCGGCGAGCTGCGCCTGCTCCCTGCCGTGCTGGCGCGCGCGCACGAATTCGGTGACGTCTTCGACGCGATGAATGATGTAGTGCACCGAACCGTCGGCATCGAGCACCGGCGTATTGACCGGGCTCCAGTAGCGTTCCTCGAAGCCGCCGCCTTCCGACTCGGGCTTGCGGATGTCGTACTTCTGCACCGCCATGGCATCGGGCACGCGGTCGGCCAGGACGCGCTCCAGCGAGATGCGCAGGTTGCGCATGCCGCTGGCCTGCGGGTCATCCGGATTGTCGGGAAAGACCTCGAACAGGTGACGGCCCAGGATCGCCTCGCGACCGGTCTTCGTGGCGCGCAGGTAGGCGTCGCTGACCGCAACGATATGGAGCTCCGGCGTCAGGACGAGATAGAGCCCCGGCGCTGCCTCGAAGATCAGGCGGAAATCCGGCGTATCGCCCGATGTTGCCATGCGACCTCCCCAGCCACTTGCCGTCGAAGTCGCCGCCCGGGAGTCCAGCCGAATCGTCGCCGGGATGCTTCTCCACGCCATGTGCATGAGAGCGCATTGTCCACTTCGCGTCAATCCGACGGCGCGCAGGCGGGCCGGATTTGCGACATCGCCGACCATGCGGTCCGCACGATGCCCGCTCGCGTCCGGCATCCGCAGCGCGGATCGGACCGCTAGGCGAACCCGATCAACAGCGCGACGCCGAAAAGCCCGATCCAGCCAGGATGTCGTCCACGCGTTCCGGTCAGCACGAGCAGACCGCTGACGGCATACGCCGACGCGATGGCGAGCAGCAGGAATCCGCGGAGCGGCGACGGCTCATGCATCGCCGCGAGCTTCCAGAGCACGACGGCGAATGCCCAGCCCATCACGCTGGCGATGTGCCAGGTCGCCCAGAGAATGTCGAACGGCCGCCGGCAACGGCGCGAGGCACCGTCGTCCGGCGGCAGGCGGCGGAAGATCAGGATTTCTCCGAGCACGGAATGAATCATGCCGACGAGCGCGGCCAGCGCGACGGCGGCGACGAGATACGGGTTCATCGCGAGCATCCCCGCGCATCGGGACGATGCCGCGTGACCGTAGCACGGCCGACCGGGCACACCGCCGGGTGTGACATCGCGCCGCGGCGACGAAGCGTCGGAACGCCGCGTCATTCGCCGCGCGATCGCGCGATGTCGTTGCGAACCGCGTCGAGCGCGGGATCGCGCTTGGCGAAATACGCGGTGCTCGTCAACGGCGCGGCGATCTGCGGCGCGATCGAGACGAGGTTCACGTCGACCAGATGGTCCAGGCATTGCGGCACTGCGGCACAGCCGCTCTTCAGATCGAACGTTCCGTTGGTGTAGCGCATGCCCAGGTGCGAGTGCGGCAACGACACGCGGTCGCCCTCGGACCAGAACGCGAGCCGGTCGCCGAGTTCGTCGCCGACCACGGTGACCTTGTCGCCGCCGCCCTTCTTCACCGCCGCCGCCGAGATGATGCCGGCCGAGTAGGTGTAGTTGCCGACGAGCAGATACGTGCGCCCCTCGGCCTTCGACGGCAGCGTGCGCATGAACGCGAGCGTCGTCAGCAGATTGCCGCCGACATCGAAGCGCAGGTCGAGGATCAGGTTACGGGGTTTGCGCGCGGCGATTTCCGCCTCGGCCCGCGCGATGAACTCGGCGATCGGATGACCATCCTCGTCTTCGTTCGAGCGGAACTGGACATACAGCGCGTCGAGGTCCGCCATCGGCACGGTGCGAAACGGCAGTGCGGCGTCGGCGAGATAGGTTGGCAACGCATCGGCAGTGATCGCCGTTTTCCATTTCACTTCGCCGGCGACGGGTTCCGGCAACCACAGTCGCTCACCCTCGGCGGTCGGCGACACGGCATCGTTCGCGACCATCGTCACGACGCGATCGATGACCTTGCCCGATGCGAGCTTCACCTTCAGCGCGATCCGATCGGGCGCCTTCGCGACACCGAGCGCGTGCAGAATGCCGAGCGATTCGATCAGCGCAGGCACGTGTTTCCTGCGATTGATCTCGCTGCCGCCCTGCAGGGATTTTGTGCGTTCGTACAGCGCATCGGGCGCCAGCCCTTCGATCGCGAGCACGCGCGCACCGGCCAGATCCGCCGCCTCGCCGGTGGCGCGCGCGATGATGAGCGCGTCGGGGAACCAGAGCAGCCGAAGCGGCAGGCGCGCGGCCGGCAGCGCACGCGGATCGCGATAGCGCACGCCGCTGTGCGCGTTGTCGGTCAGCGCGCCGATCTGCGCGAGACCGACGAGCAAGCCGGCGTCCGACAAGGTACCGGCGCGCGCTTCGAGCTCGCGCAACTTCGCGAGCGCGAGCGCGCGCGTCGCTGGCGTGTAGGCGAGTTCTTTCGGCAGGTATTCGTCGCGTACCACAGCGAGGTCGGCGAGCTGCGCCACGCGCACCGCGTCAGCGGCGCCTGCGGTCCTCGTGAAACCGAGGCAGAGGAAAAGGAGCAGTACTGCGGATGAGTGCATCGTTTTTCTCACTGGTCACGGAGAAGGTTCGAGCGCCGCGGCCGGTATCGCCGCAGCGCATCCGGCGGGACCCGGCGCCATCGCCGCAGCGAATGCGCCGAGAGCGCGGCAATCGGCCCAGGCTCCGGACGTGAACCGAGTGCTCAGCGTACGATGGAACATCAGTACAGTACCGATACACTTCGGATCGAACCGGTCAGTACAGTCGAGCGAATGAACACGGATCCGCAGCGCGCTTCCCGCGTCGAGGCCTGCATGGATTGGCTGCGAACGCGGATCGAGGGACGCGTGTTTCGCACCGGCGCACGCATACCCTCGATTCGCGCCGTCGCGCGTCTGCTCGGCGTTTCGCCGTTCACCGCCGCGGAAGCCTACGAGCGCCTGGCCGCGGCCGGGCTGATCGAGCCGCGGCGCGGCGCGGGCTACTACGTGCGCGACGTCGCGCCGCCCTCTTCGCGCGCAGTCTTGCCGCCGTCGCAGATCGACCTGAAGTGGCTGATGCAGCAGATGCTCGACAGCGGGCGCGCCGCGCACGGTCCCGGACTGGGCGTGCTGCCGGCCGCCTGGCTCGACGGCGACGCGCTCGGCGCGAGCCTGCGCGCGATCGGCCGCGAAGGCGCGGGACGCCTGCTCGAAGGCGGCACTGCGCAGGGCTTCGCGCCGCTGCGCGAGGTGCTCGCGCGCCGGCTCGGCGCATTCGGCATCGTCGCGCATGCAGAACAGATCGTGCTGACGACCGGCATCACGCACGCGATACACCTGGTGCTGCAGACGCTGACCGTCCCGGGCGACACGGTACTGGTGCTCGAACCGTCGTGGTTCGGTGCGCTCGGCATGCTGGCACTGCGTGGCGCGCGCGTGATCGGCGTGCCGTGCACGACCGGCGGCCCCGACCTCGTCGCGCTCGACGCGATCGCACGAGAGACGCGACCGCGACTGTTGCTGATCAACGGCGTCGCGCAGAACCCGATCGGTCTCGCACTCGACGCAGCGACCGTCGAACGCATCGCGAAGCTCGCGGCCATCCACGATTTCCACGTCGTCGAGGACGACGCCTACGCCGATCTCTGCGATCCCGCACTGCCGCGCCTCGCGGCGCGTGACGGGCTCGATCGCGTGATCTACGTGGGCGGCTATTCGAAAACGCTCGCGGCGAACCTGCGCGTCGGCTATCTGGCCTGCCGCGAGAGTCTGGCGCAGGCATTCGCCGATACGAAGGTCCTGATCGGCCACACGACCCCCGAAGTCAACGAGCGCGCGCTGCACAAACTCCTGGCGAACGGTCGCTACGGAAAGCACGTCGCCGCACTGCGCGAGCGCCTGCATGCGCACCGGCGCGAAGCGCTCGGATGGCTCGACCGCGAGGGCTTCGCCATCTACGGGCGCCCCGAACACGGCCTGTTCGCCTGGATCGACATGGCCTGCGACACGAACGAACTCGCGCTGCGCGGCCGCGAACGCGGTCTGCTCGTCGCGCCCGGCAGTCTGTTCTCGCCGACCCAGCGCGCGAGCCGCTTCATGCGCTACAACGTCACCACGACGACGGACGCGGCGCTGCGCGAACTGTTCGATGCCGCACGGGAGATGGCACGCGCGCGCTGACTGCAGACGATGAACGTCTTCAGGCACGCTATGCGGCGATGACACGACTTCACTTCAGGGCTCCACCGATGAATCGCATTGCTTTCCTCGTTCTGACGAGCGTCCTGCTGGCGGGCTGCGGCTCCGACGCGCCGCCGCCGGCCGCAACGCCGACGCCGGCATCCACGCCCGCCGCGACGCCCCCGACCACGATACCGCCGGCAACGACACCGCCCGCCACCGCGTCCGCAGCACAGCCCGGCATGCCGCTTTCGCTGAAGGACGCGCGCGCCGGTTTCCGCAGCCGGCTGATCCGCCGATCGTCGGCGCGGGAACCGCTGGTTTTTCCGCCGTCCAGGGTCTTTCGCACGGTCATGTACGAGGCGCCCGTCGGCAAGCTCGCCGCTTTCGTGACACCCGATCCTAAAGACGGCAAGAAGCATCCGGCCATCGTCTGGATCACCGGCGGCGACAGCAACACGCTGGGCGATGTCTGGTCGGCCGCATCCGCACGCAACGATCAGACGGCCGCGCAGTATCGCGAGGCCGGCATCGTCATGATGTTTCCGTCGCTGCGCGGAGGAAACGAGAATCCGGGCGAGAAAGAAGGCTTTCTCGGCGAAGTCGACGACGTGCTCGCGGCGGCCGACTACCTGTCACGACTCGACTACGTCGATCCCGACCGCCTCTATCTCGGCGGGCACAGCACCGGCGGCACACTCGCACTGCTCGTCGCGGAATCGTCCGACCGCTTTCGCGCGGTGTTCTCGTTCGGCCCCGTCGACGACATCGCGGGCTACGGCGACGACTATCTGCCGTTCGACCGCAACGAACCGCGCGAACTCGAACTGCGTTCGCCCGGCCGCTGGCTGGCCTCGGTCGCGTCACCGACCTTCGTGATCGAGGGCACGGACCGCGGCAACGTCGATGCGCTCTACACGATGCAACACGCGTCCGCGAACCCGCACCTTCGTTTCATCCCCGTCGACGGCGTCGACCATTTCGGCGTGCTGGCACCGCTGAATCGGCTGATTGCGGGAAAGATTCTCGACGACACGGGACCGGCCTCGAATCTCGCGTTTCCCGACAGCGTCATCCGCAGCGCGGTGGCGAGCGGTGAGTGACGCCGACATCGGCGTACTGCTGCGCGAGTGGCGGACCGCGCGGCGCATGAGTCAGCTGACGCTGGCGATGGAAGCCGGGTTGTCCGCGCGGCACCTCAGCTACGTGGAGACCGGCAAGGCGCGCGCGAGTCGCGAAACCGTCTGCCGGCTGGCGGACGCCCTGGGCATGCCGCTGCGCGAACGCAATCGGCTGCTGATGGCCGGCGGTCATGCGCCGGAGTATCCGGAGACGGCGCTCGACATGCCTGGGCTCGACCGCGTGCGGCATGCGGTCGAGTTGATCATCCGTCACCAGGAGCCCTACCCCGCCTTCGTGCTGGATCGCCTCTGGAACGTGGTGATGGCCAATCAGGCTGCGGCACGCGTCAATCGCCTGCTGATGGAGGGCCGCGAAAGCCCGCATCGCAACCTGCTCCACCAGGTGTTCGATCCGGACGATTTCCGCCGGGTCATCGTCAACTGGCCCGAGTTCGCGGAAAAATTCATTCGCCACGCGCACGAACAGCTCGCGAGCTTTCCGGCCGACGCCAGCCTGCAGCGCATCGTGGCCGAAGCGCTGCACTATCCCGGCGTGCCGGATCACTGGCGGCGACGCGATCCGATCAGGGGCCCGGCTCCGGTCCTCGCCGTCATGTTCCGCAGCCTTCGGGGAGAACTGCGTTTCTTCGAGACGATCACGACCTTCTCGATGCCGCGCGATCTGACCCTGGACGAGCTGCGCATCGAATGCGCGTTTCCGGCGGACGACCATACCGCCGCCGTCTGTGCCGACCTGGCGAAATCGGCCGACTGATCGCCGCACGACGCGGCACTCGCAGCGACCATCGACGCCGCTGTCGCACCGTCGCCGCCGGTGGCGCCTCGCCGCGCCGGCCGCGTGGCGGCACGGCCGATAACCTCCGAGGTTATTGATCGTCCACGCTCGCTCGCACACCCTCGCGCATCCTCCGTCCGCAGGAATTCGCGATGAACCGTCGGCATGCCGTGATCGTGGCGTTGTGGTGTGCGATTTCCGTGTCGGCGGCCGCGGACACGCCGCCGTCGACGAACGTCGCGTCCGGAAAAACCGACCCCGCCGCCGCGTTCGAAAAGGCCGCTGCGCTCGGGCCGCAACACCGGCAGCTCGCGCAGATCGCCGGCAGCTGGGCCGTGACGCAGTCCCTCTGGACCGGCACGGATTCCGCACCGAAGGTCGATCGGGGAAACGCGACCTTCACGATGGTGATCGGCGGTCGTCACCTGCGCCAGGAACTGCGGATCACCTCGACGGCGAAACCGTTCGAAGGTCTGGGATACATCGGGTACGACAATCTCAGCGGCGACTATTACAGCAGTTGGATGGACGTCAATTTCACCGGCGTGATCCTCGCGCGCGGCACCTACGACGCGGACAGCAAGACCTATACATTCGTGGGCGACATGGCCGACCCCGCCAACGACGGCCGAACGACGCGGCTGCGCGAAGTGCTGCACATCCTCGACTCGGACCATTTCACGTACGAGTACTACGAAACGCGCGGCAGCGAGGAAGCGCTCGCGGTCAGGCTCGAATACACGCGTTCGTAGTCGTCCGTCGCCGCCAGCCTCGACGGCCCGCGACGAACGACTCAGCGGGAGCCCGACGTACTGGCCAGCGAATCGACGACGCGAGCCGGGGCGGATCGATCCGGCCGCGTCGCTCGATCAGCGCCACTGCGGATCTGGCCGTCGCCCGTGCGGCGCGACGATCGCGAGCGCAATGCGCGTATCCACGATGTCGAGTCCGAGACAGGTCCGCGTCGCATGCAGGCCGGGCCTGGCGCACCACGAATCGAAAAAATCCGATCGTCGCGGCCATGCTCGCTGCACGGCGGACGGATCGTTCGCGGGCAGCAAAGTCGCAACGTGGAAAAAGTGTAACGGTTGGCGATGGTCGATCCGGCGGGAACGTGGTGCGCAAGGCGAGCCCTCCATCGCACCGCACACCGCAGTGCTCCGCGTGCCGGTGCCGGCGGATCCGGGCGGCGCGCCGACCGTGCGCATCCTGCAGTCCGGTGTCGTGCTGCAGGCGCAGGCGACCCCGGATGATTTCGGCGTCGCGAACCGGGGACTCGCCGCGAAGCGGCCCCCGCCGGGCAAGGCCGAAGCGAGCGTCGAGTGCGGCGGCATCGAAGCGCGCGGTATCCGGTCGAATTCGTCCGCTGACCGTCTCGCCTCGAGCCTTCCGCGCGGCACGCGCACCTGTCCAGGTCCGCGTGCGCACGAGCACTCATCCGAGTTGCAGGTATTCCGGCGTCAGCGCGGCCAGGAAGTCCGCCGCGTCGAAGGCCTCGCCCGGCGCGAGGACACCGAACCGCCTGCATCGTCCCGTGACGATGCGCTCCACCGCCTCCACCACCAGCGGCGCGGTGAACGCGTAGATGTCGAGCCCCGCTGCACCGACGCGACGCGACTGCGCGCCGTTGCGCACGATCACTTCCATCGCGAAGCGCTGCGCCGAGCGCCCCTGCGCGTCGACGGCGGTCGGTGCCGGCGTGGCCGGATCGCGGATCTCCTCAAGTGCGGCGCGGTTGATGTACGAGTGGAGTTCCCGAACGCGCAGATGACGCGAGATCGTGATCGTCTCCGAGAACGGCAGCGCCACCATCGCCTGGGTTCCGAACGGCGCGCGGAAACTCCAGTCGCGGGTCGGCGGCGGATCGGCGAGGAAATCGAGCCGGCCGTTCGTGACAACGCGACGCGGATAGTGGTTGCGCTTGCCGGTCAGTCGCGTGCCTGCCGTGGGATGCCAGCTGTCGAGCGCCACGGCGACGTCGATCGCCTCGGCTTCGGACTCCTCGCCGATTGCCGTCGTGGCCAGCAGGTCGGCCAGGCCGCCGTAGAAGGCCATGCCGGGAAGCACCGCGATGCCGGCCTCGTTCGCGGCTTGCGAATAGTTTTCGAAGGTGGCGAGCACCGACTGCTGCTCGGCGGTCACGTCGAGGTAGGCGACGCGCGAGCGCACGGCGGCCTCGATCAGCGGAGGCGCCGTATCGAGAAACGGACCCGCGCAGTTGATCACGGCCGCCACTCCGGCTACGGCGCGGTCGAGCGACGCCGGGTCATCGATCGCGGCAGTTCGCCGCTCCAATGTCGGATAGTCCTTGCCCAGAGCGTCGAGCTTCGCGGTATCGCGGCCGGCGAGCACGGGCGTCCATCCGCGTCGACAGAGTTCGGCGACGACGAAACGCCCGGTATGCCCATAGGCGCCGAACACCAGGATGGAACGGTTCGACGTCATTGCGACACCTCGCTGTCCCAGCGAACGCGCGCCGCGCGACGCGACTGTGCCTTCTGCGGAAGCGCGCGCCGCGCGCCGTCACGAGCCTTGCGGATTCTCTGCATCGCTGGATGTTCTCGAGCACGCCCGCGATCCGGGCCCGCATAGTAGACCCGTTCCGATCGGACGGCGCTGTCGAAATTTTTAGCAATCTCGCGACGATGAGTGCCGCCGGCCGAGCGTGCAATCGTCGACGCGCGACTCGAGGAACTCGGCGACGGCATCCGCCCGCTGCTCCGGCAAGCGGAACCGCAAGTTGCGGAAGAGTGGACATGGTGCGTTCCGGCCTGATGGCGCGACGGCATCATCTGCACCGGCGAAGCCTGCAGGAACGCGGTGATACTGACGTTCGCCAAGGGCGCTTCGGTCGCCGATCCGCCGGGCTGTTCAACGCCAGCCTCGACGGCAACACGCCACGCGATCGATTTCCGCGTCGACGACGCCATTCCGGCAACCGCCGTCAGGGCGCTGATTCGCGCAAGCGTCGCAGTGAACACCGCGAAACGCATGTCCGTGCGCCCGGTCCGCGCGCCGAAGAAAACTGCGGCTGCGCGCGGGCGCGAAGGCCCGTTCGTCCTAGGCATTCGACCGGCCGCTCGCAAAGCCGACGGCGCTTTTCGATAATGACCCGCCGCTTGCGGGACCGGCAGCCGGGTGCTTGCGGGCGCCTGTCGGACCGCGGCGCCGCTCATCCATCCGCGGTCATCAGGGAATCAGGGGAAATGGCTCAGCATCCGCAGTTCGAACCGTTCAAATCGGCGTGGCGCGCGAAGCAGTACGACGACGCGCTGGCGCATGTCGACGCGGTGATCGCCGCGCATCCGCGCGTCGCCTCGCTGCACTGGTATCGCGCCAACTGCCTGGAAAAGCTCGAGCGCCATGCGGAAGCCGTGCAGGCCGTCGACGCCGTGCTCGCGATCGATCCGGGTCATGCGCCGGCACTCGTGAAGCAAGTCGCGCTCGACTGGGCCCGCGGGCAGGACGATATCGACGACGACGAAGCGGAACTGACGCCGGCGCAGGAGGCCGCGCAGGAGCGCCGGCATGCGGAACAGCGGCTGCGTCACATCGCCCAGATACAGCGCGCGCTCGCGATCGATCCGGATCTCGCCGACGCGAGCTTTGCGCTGTCGCAACTCCTGCGCAACGCCGACCCGTCCGAGTCTCCGGCGCAGAGCGCGCAGGCCGACATTCTGCTCGAACGTGCGATCGCGCTCGCACCGGAGCGCATCGAGTTCCGCGCGGCCCGCGGCGAGTTGCGCCAGATGCGTGCGCTGCAGGTTCCCGACGACGCACCCGACGACGCCTGCGTGCAGAACTTCGCCGGCCTGAAATACCTGCGCGCCGAACTCGAAGGCGCGCTGCAAGATTTCCTGCATTGCGCACAGACGGACGGCACGCATCGCTATCCGGTACGCGCCGCGCGCGTGCTGCACGATCTCGGGCGGTTCGACGAAGCGCTCGCGCAATACGACCTCGCGCTGGAACGCCTGCCGGCCGGCGCACCGCAACGCGATTTCCTGCTGCAGGCCCGGGCGCGCTCGGAAAACAACGGCGCCGGAGAGCGCGATCAGATGGCGGCGATGCTGGAAGGTCTGATAGAACCCGGCGACCGCAATCTTGCCGACGACAACGCCGCGACCCTGTTGCTCGGCGCCGCGCGCGCCGTGCGCAAAGGCAAGCGCATGGACGAGGCGCTCGCCGCAAGACTTTCGGAATCGCCCGACGATCTGCTCGCGGCCAACTTCGCCGAGCAGATCCTCAATGTCGCCTACGAGAACCCGCCCGACCTCGTCGCCGTCGACCGTGCGACGTTCCCGACCTATCAGCGCCACTACGCGGCGCGACAGGCCAAGGCGCTCGCGGCGGCCGGACTCCGCCATGTCGCGGACGCGGAGGCGACCGGCATGACGCCGACGCTCGGCCAGCGCGCGCTGCTCGCGTTCCATGTCGACGACAGCGGCGCCATCGGCGTGGACACCTTTGCGCTGAAGCCGAAATGGCCCGGACTCGTCGGGTTCTTGCTGATGTTTTTCACCGGCAAGTGGAAAACGCACACGATGACGGAATGCATCACGCATTTCGACGACGGCGGATTCCTGATCACGCAGTACGAAAGCATCTCGTCGTTCGACCATGCGAAGGTCGTCGACATCGAACGGCTGCCACCGAGTACGAGCGTCGCGGCCCTCGTCGCGCGGCACCGCCAGCGCGTCGCGGACTATCGGCAGGCGCACCCGCGGGCGCGCGCGCTGCCGGCGACGAATCTCGTCGAGATCGAATCGAACATCCGCCGCGGCCAGGCGCTCAAGCGCGACTACCGCCGCTCGATCGGCTTCATCACCGACGGCGAGCTGCGCAAGATGCTCGGCGGACACTACGACCGGTTTGCGCAGAAGATCCGCAGCAAGCTCGGCGAACTGGCGGAGGACCGCGAGGAGAGTTTCAGCGGCGCCTGAGGCGTAGCGGTACGGCGTCTGGCGGGACCAGTCGGCCCGCCCCTCGATCACGACCGCATCGGCAACACGATCGCCCCGCCTTCCGGCAAGCTCGCCTCGAGCCCCCGCAACACACGCACCGCGCGCTGCTGCTCTTCGTCCGACGGCATGTCGAGAAACGCGACCTCGCCCGCGACGAGCGCGGCAACCGGCAGTCCGTCGCGATACAGCACGCGATTGCCGGGCACGCGCGCGACCTTGTCGCCGGGCAGCAAGCTGCCCAGCAGATTCGCGGGGTCGGTCGCCGCCACGACGACCCATTGATCCGTGTTTTCGCGGCGGCGCGACTTGCGCGCCGCTGCGACCGCCTCGGGCAGCGCGAACTGCTCGCCGGGACTGCCGGTGATGAAGCGGCCGCCGC
>CAMLSI010000021.1 GCA_946482585.1 uncultured Lysobacteraceae bacterium | reverse complement strand
CGCGCTCGGCGCCGAAGCGGACCTGTCGATCACCAAGACCGACGGCGTCACGAGCGTCGTCGCGGGCGGCAGCGTCACGTACACGATCACGGCCAGCAATGCCGGCCCGAGTGCAGCCGCCGGCGCGACGGTGAATGACACGTTCCCGGCCGAGCAGACGTGCACCTGGACCTGCGCGGGCGCCGGCGGCGGTACGTGTGCGGCGTCGGGCAGCGGCAACATCGCCGACACGGTGAACCTGCCCGCAGGCGGCAGCGTGACCTACACGGCGGCGTGCGCCGTGTCGGCCGCGGCAACCGGCACGACCAGCAACACGGCTACCGTCGCGGCACCGGCGGGCGTCACCGACACGAATCCGGCGAACAACAGCGCGACCGACACCGACACGATCACCGCGATTCCGGGTGCCGCGCTGACGGCCACCAAGACCGTCGCGGGCAGCACGTTCGCGCCGGGTTCGGCGATCACGTACACGATCGTCATCAACAACGCCGGCGCCGGCGCACAGGCCGACAACCCGGGCAACGAGTTCACCGACACGCTGCCCGCGAGCCTCACGCTGGTGTCGGCGAACGCCACGTCCGGTACCGCGACCACGGCCGGCAATGTCGTGAACTGGAACGGTGCGATACCGTCCGGCGGCAGCGTGACGATCACGATCGCCGCGACGATCAACGCGTCGGCCAGCGGCACGATCTCGAACCAGGGCACGGTCTCGTTCGACGGCGACGGCAACGGCACGAACGAAAGCACGACCGTCACTGACGATCCCGCGGCCGGCGGCGGCTCCGACGCGACGATCTTCAGCGTGGCCGGCGTGCCGGCCGCCCCGATCGTGCCGGTGCCGACGCTGACGGGCTGGACGCTGCTGCTGCTCGCGCTGGGCCTCGCCGGCCTCGCCTGGCGGCGGCGCCTCGCGGCCTGACCGGCGATTCACCGAGGTACTTCGAGCGGCGCCTCCGGGCGCCGCTTTTTTGGCGCTTCGGGTCCATGCGTTTTTTCCGGACGAACCGGGACACCCATCGCGGTATTGCCGTTGCGGTTCGCCGTCCCCGGCGGCAACCTAGCGGCCGGCTTCGTCACCGCGGGAGCGCGTCATGCCCAGGCTCGTGAAATGCGGACTGATCCAGACGTCGATGGCCTGCGCGAGCAGCGAATCACTCGCGGTCATCCGCGAGGCGAACGTCACGAAGACCGCCGGCTTCATCGAGCAGGCCGCCGCGGAAGGCGTGCAGATTCTCTGCATGCAGGAAATCTTCACCGGACCGTATTTCTGCGCGGAACAGAATCCGCGCTGGTTCGACGCGGTGGAACGCATTCCCGACGGTCCCACCACGCAGCTCATGCAGACGCTGGCGCAGAAACACCGCATGGTCATCGTCGTGCCGCTGTACGAGGAGGACGTGGCCGGGGTCTACTACAACACGGCCGCGGTCATCGATGCGGACGGCCGCTATCTCGGCAAATACCGCAAGAATCACATTCCGCATTGCGCGCCGGGTTTCTGGGAGAAGTTCTACTTCCGCCCCGGCAATCTAGGCTATCCGGTGTTCGACACGGCGTATGCGCGCATCGGCGTCTATATCTGCTATGACCGGCACTTTCCCGAGGGCGCCCGCGCACTGGGTCTCGCCGGCGCAGAGATCGTGTTCAATCCGTCGGCAACCGTCGCCGGGCTTTCCGAATACTTGTGGAAACTGGAACAACCCGCCCACGCGGTGGCGAACGCCTACTTCGTCGGCGCGATCAATCGCGTCGGCACCGAGGCGCCCTGGAACATCGGCGAGTTCTACGGCCAGAGTTATTTCTGCGATCCGCGCGGGCGGTTTCTCGCGACCGGCTCGCGCGACCGTTCGGAGCTGGTCACGGCCGAACTCGATCTCGACCAGATCCGCGACGTGCGCAACGTCTGGGCGTTCTATCGCGACCGGCGACCCGACAGCTACGGTCCGCTCGTGCAGCCGTGAACCGACGCGCCGCGCGCGTCATGCGCGCGGACGCCCCTTGCCTTCGAACGCCTCGCCGAAGCCGTGGCTGACGCAGCTCGCGATGAGCTTCGCCGCGAGCGCGTCGGAACGCGCGCGGTCGCGCGGCGCCGCGAACAGCGCGCGGTCGCGCGACAGCAGGCAGGCGGCGACGCCGCTGACGACGGGCGCGGCCATCGACGTGCCACTCAGCGGTCCGTAGGTCTGCTTCGGCAAGGTCGACACGACGCCGACGCCCGGCGCGATCACGTCGATGCGCGAACCGGTGTTGGAAAAGCGCGCGATGAATTCGTCGGCATCGCTGCCGACGGGCTCGTCGCGCACGTCCGCGGCCGCGGCCGACTGCGGCGGAAACAGGCCGCGACGGCCGAACGCGGCAACGGCGATCACGCCGGGGTGCGCGGCCGGATAGCTGACGATGGGATGGCCGTCGTTGCCGGCCGCAGCCACGACGAGCATGCCGTTGTTGCGCGCGTCGCTCATGGCCTCGGCCACGACCGGATCGGCCGGTCCGCCGCCGAGGCTGAGATTCACGACGTCGCAGCGGTCGAGCGCGGCGCGCATCAGCGCCTTGACGATCGCGTAGTTCGTCGCGCCGTTGGCTTCATCGGGAAACACGCGGTACGCCTTGAGCGTGACGCCCGGCGCGAGCGCCGTGACGGCGCCGCTCGCGCCGATCAGCCCGGCCACGTGCGTGCCGTGCGCGCTGACATCGGCATAGTCGTGCATCGGCAGGCCGGTCACGGTGCAGACGCCGTCGACCGCGAGCGCATCGTGCGGCCCGACGCCGGTATCGATGACGCCGACGATGACGCCGGTCGTACGATCGAACCGGATCGGCGCTTCGGCGGCAGGATAGTAATGGCGCAACACGTCGTCGGCCGCGAGATCGAGGGGCGCGATGCGCAGGCGGTGATCGGAGAGCGCGGGCGCGTCGTAGCAGCCGCCCCAGTAGTTCGGCGTCGCCCGCACGTAGAGGCGTTCGATCGGCAAACCGGCCGGCAGCAGCAGGTTCGCCTTGCCGTCCGCGTCGGTTTGCGCCTCGGCGCCCGCCCCCGCGGCGCTGTCGTTGAACGCCACCACGTGCAGGCCGGCCAGCGGCGCATCGGACCGTGCGTCGACGCAGGTGACCGTGATTTCGACGACGGACGCCGTGCGCGCATCGCGCTTGAGTTTCTTCTTCAGCGCGAACGGCAGCGGATGCGGATAGACGACCTCGGGTAGCACGCGCAACGACGAATCGCCGCGTGCGAGCCGCGCGGCATCCTCGGCGGTCATGCGCACCAGCGCGGGACCGTCCTGCTGCGCGTCGAGCACCTGCATGGTCACGCCAGCGATCTCGAGCGGCGCGCCGGCTTCGCGCTCGTAGGCGCGGTTCAACGCCTCGAGGTGTTCGGCGTCGGGGCCGTCCCTGCTCGTGAGTCCGGTCCGTGGCAGCAGCAGGTATCGTTGGCTCATCGGTCGCGCGCTCGTGTCGGCCTCGTGGATTGCTTCACGAGTGCCGTCGCGGCGAGCGATCTCTCACCGGCTGCGCAGGCGATAGCGCTCGCGGTAGTCGTTCGGCGTCATGCTGACGACGTGCTTGAACAGCCGGCGAAAACTCGACACGTCCTGATAGCCGCAGCGGCCGACGATTTCCTCGAACGAAAGATGCGTAGTCTCGAGCAGCGCCTTCGCACGCTCGACGCGAAGTTTCTGCACGTACTCCAGCGGCGTCGCGCCGAAATCCTCGTGGAAGCGGCGCAGCAGGGTGCGCTCGCTGACGCGACAATGATCGGCGAGGTCGCGCACGCTGATCGATTCGTGCAGGCGTTTCTGCAGCCATTTCTCGGCACGTTCGCCGAGCCCCTGCCGCGGCCGCTGCGACAGGGCGAGGCTGATGTACGGCGCCTGGCTCTGGCGCTCGCGGTCGACCAGCATGAGCCGCGAGGTGTTCTGCGCGAGCCCCTTGCCGCCGGCCCATTCGACCATCTGCAGCACGAGTTCGTAGCTCGCGGTCGCCGCGCCGGCGGTGACCACGTTGCCTTCGTCGATCACGAGCTCCTCGACCGCGAACTCGACGGCGGGATAGCGTTCGCGCGCGAGGTTCGCGAGCCACCAGCTGGTCGTCGCGCGGCGTCCGTCGAGCAGGCCGGCTTCCGCCAGCAGCAGGGTCGCATTGCAGGTCGACGCGATGCGCAGACCCGCTTCGGCGCAGCGCCGCAGCAGCACGCGCTCGGCGACGAGCGCATCGAGGCGGCGGCACAGGTCGCCGGTGTTGCTGTAGTCGATCGCGGCGACGAGCAGCACGTCGAGCTCGTCGGGACGCGCGAGCTCCGCCTCGAAGCTGATTCCGCTGCCGGTGCGGACCTGCCCGGGACGCGCCGCGACGAGGCGCACCGACACGGGTGCCGGTGCGCCGGGGTTCATCACGTAGGCGAGCTTGTTCGCGGTGCGCAACGTATCGAGCGGCGTCGTCACGGCCGAAGCCATCGCCGACTCGTGCACGAGAATGCCGATGCGCAGACGCGCGCGTTCGACTCCAGACCCGCCGCGTCGACATACACCACGCCGCCGCCGCTCGCGGCGATCTGCTGCAGCAACGCCGGTGGCAAGGTCGCCGCCTGATCCGGTGTCGTGCGGCAGCCCGCGGCGACGCGCGTGGCATCGTCGCGCGTCGCGCCGAGCGGCAGCAGGTCGAGGCCGGCCTGCACGGGCACGGCCAGCCAGAGCCCGGGCGCGAGCGTGGCCGCGCATTCGGTGCTGAACACACTCGCATGAGTTTCGCCGGTCTGCGTATCGATCCGCTCGAAGCGGGCGGCGGCGAAGTCCAGACGCATGCTGTAGTCGCGGCCGGGCAGCGGCTCGATCGCGGCATCGTCGACGACGATGTCGGCAGCCGGCACGGCCCCGGCGAATGCCGCGAACAGGAAGGCAGCCAATGCACCGACGAGACGACGCGGCGCGGGCATCGCTTGGCCGGAAGCGGAACGGCCGGCCGGCGCGGCAGGAAGAGCGGACGGCATAACGGGACGGATCAGCGAGGTCATGGCACGGGTCCTTCGGGGAGGGGTGAGACCATGCTAGGCCTGCCGAGCCTGACCGACCGGTGGCGGAATCGCAATCCTGATGGGGAGATCCGCCAGCCGGTTTTCCGCCGCAGCAGGGGCGAAAACCCGCGATGTGCCGAGCTTGGGGCAGCGCGGCGAATCCCAAGGCCGTGTGTCCACGATGGCGAAAATGCCGTCGCGCATGGCGGAATTCACGCCGGGCCCTCCGCGCAACGGCGGCCGCGCGGGGCCCGCCGGAGAATGAGCGGCTACGGTTTTCGCGCACACCCCCATGGCCAGGCGCCGGCCGCGATCGCGCTCATACGCGTTGCGCCGCGGCGCCGGAGGGTATGGCGGCCGCGAGCGCCCAAGCTAAATCGGATTGCCGCACCCCGGCGGAAACGGCGACAGCGCCATGGTGCAGGTGTTGCCGGTGCTGAACGACAGCAGCCCGGCCGTACCGACGCCGCCGGCGCGGAACTGGCACCATGCCGAAGGCTGCAGCCCGGACGCGTTCGTGATCACGAGTTCGGGTGCGGAGACCGTAAAGGTCTGCTGCCCGCTCGCGTTCGTCGTCGCCGAGGTTTCGGCCGCGCTGACCGGCGTCAGATTCTGCGAGGTGCAGTTCGGCACGATGTCGAAGCCCGGGTAGGCCGGGCTCATCGTCGCGGTCACCGCCGTCGTTCCCGTGCGCGTAATCGGATTCGGGCTCAGGCTCACCGACGGCGCGATCTGCCGGCCCGACACGAAATACTCGTAGGTCGCACTGAGTTCGCGCACCTTGAAACGGCAGCGCACGCTCGGCGTGCCGGTCGGCGGCAAGGTCACGAGATTCTCCGAGCGCACGCGGAACGTAACCTCGCCGCTGCCGTTGGCGACCTTGCTGCCGGTCTGCGTCGCGCCCTGCGCGCCGCCATCGAGGCCTACCGTCGCCGGCGACTGTGTCGTGCAGCTGGCGTCGATCGTGACGTTGCCGACGACCGGCGAACGCGTGCCCACGGTCACGATCCGATCGACGAACGTCGCGCCCGAGGACGGCACGTCGTCATCGTTCGGGCTCACGTTCAGGCTCGGCGCGATGCGCTGCCCCTGCACCGTGACGACGGCGGTCCTGGCGCTCGATGCATGCGCACGGAACGTGCAGCGCCCCGACGGCGCAGCGCCGCTGTCCGCGATCAGCCGCAGCCCGCTGGTCGTGATCGAGAAATCCGCGCGACCGTTCGAATCCGTAGCGCGCGACGCCGGACTCACGGCGATCGTCGTCGACACTGGCGTTCCCGCATCCTTTTCGCACGCGGCCGTGACCGCGCTGCCGCCGAGCACCGTCGGCCAGGTGAGCTGCACCTGCCGTGCGCTGCTGCCGTCGGCCGTGATCGTCGTATCCGGCGATACCGTCAGGGCCGGGTCGACGACGAAGCGATACCGCATCGCGTTCGTCGCATAGCACTGCACGTTCGGCGTCCGCGTGCACGGCACGAAATCGATGTACTGCGCGGTCGTCGCCGTCGGTCCGGTAACCGGCAGACCCGCGGTCGTCACGGTCAGCGACAGATCGTGCCCGTTCAGCAGCAACGTCGCGCCCGTCCGCGCCGATCCCTGTCCCATACCCACGTTCGTGAGCGTCCAGGTATAGCCGTTGCCGACGACGCTGAACTGATAGTGGTCGATCCCCATGTTGTGGGAGTTGAACGGCAACGAGATCGTCACCGTCGCATTGCCGTTGATGGGCGTTTCCACCACCGTCGACGGCGCGTCCTGCGCCATGGCAATGCCGCCAATACCGAGCAAGGCGACCGCCGCGAACGCGCAGCGGCCATGAATCCGATCGATCACTCGTGTTATCCCCTGATTCGTTGCTGCAGTTGTTCGACGAGCAATTGCTGCCTCATCCGTATCGAACCACTCGGAGTCATCTAACGCTCCGCGTCCAATCTTCCCTTTTGATCTTCACCAGCACAATCGATGCTGATGCGAGGAAACCGAAACTCCTTATTCCTGAGCCTGATCGCGTCAAAACTTTGATAATGCAACACTCTGGAATCCGAACACTTGATCACTAGCAAATCTTGACTGGACCAAAAAAATTCAGGCCGTCTCGCCTTGTCTACTTTGAGTACCGGAGCATTGCCTCTCGCTGGCTCGCCAGCAGCCACAACAAAGACAAAGTACGGTGTCGAAACCGTGGCATCGACTTCGATTTCGATTAAGACAGCGTCCAGCACGCCATCCGGCGACCGCAGTCGAGATAGCTCGCGCGAGCTTGGCTCCGCAACGCTACAAGAGCACAGGACGACAACACTCGAAGCGAGACCAAGGATCCAAAAAAAAACGCAATCTGTCTTTATTTTCATGGTGATTTGTAGCATCCGCATCGATAGTAATCGATTCCGTTTGCAATCTGCTGCTGGTCGCGCGGATCATCGCCAAACGGCGCGGGACCGTACCAATCCCCATAGTTTCCATTTATATTCGTTCCGGCTCGATTCTGGGCCCATCCAGCACCTCTTAGAAGAATCTCGTTAGAAAAACCGAATGCATAGCCCGTGGCGCCGTAGTTGAAGTTTCCGAATGCCTCGTACTGTGAATTGATCTGTTTGTAGTCCCACGGCCCGTGGTTTCTCACCTGATCATAAAACCATTTCGGATTGTAGTGTTGCTCTGCTTCGCGAATGTTGTCTGCACAGGACACACCGGGCGGAGCCGGCGGGACTGTCGGACAACTACAGGGCCTAAGAGCGGGCGGCGTAGGAATAGCCAGTCTGTAAGATTGATTTGTGTAGTACATGCCAGAGTCGAGACCGTATGAGTCGGTCAAACGAACAGGATTGTTCCTGACATAGGCATAGGAATTTATTCCCCCAGCCAGGCCGATCGGATCTCTTTCAGAATACCTGCCCGTTCGCGCGTCATAGTCCCTGAAGTAGTTGTAATGCAGCCCCGTCTCCGCATCGTAATACTGCCCCGGATAACGCAGATTCAACGCGAACCCGCCGGCGGGTACGGTAGCCGCATGGTCGCCGAACGCGGTCGTCAGCAGATCCCATTTCCACTGGATCGCCTGTGTGGCCGCATCGACGGCGACGCGCGGGGTGCCGAGGTGGTCGGTTTCCAGATAGCTCAGTTGTGCCGTGGCGCTGCCCGTGGCATAGCGCGCGACGGCGATCGGCAGGCCGTCGAGGTAGATGTAGTCCGTGCGGCCGTTCGCGACGCGCGTGCAGGTGTCGAGGGTGGCCGCGGACGCGCCGCTCATCGGATTCGTCGCGCCCGGACCGCCGACCGACGCGCCGAAGGATTCGCTGCTGCCGCAGTCGATCGTCCAGTGGATGTCGCTGAGGCGTAGCCCGGCTTCGTCATAGACGGTGTCGACCGCCGCGTCGGGCGAGGTCTTGGCAGTGCGCTGCCCCAGGCCGTTGTAGGCATAGCCGTAGTCGCGGCGACTGCCGAAGCCGTCGGCCGACACCTGGGCGAGACGGTTCCTGTCGTCGTAGACGAACGGATACGCACTGATGTCGGCGATGCCGGTCGTGTTGCCGTTCGGGTCGTAGCTGCGCGCGGCGCTGCCCGTCGTCGCAAGGCGATGCGTGCCCGGCTGATAGGTGTACGCCTGCGTCGCGCCCGCGCCGATCGTCTTGCTCGTGCGGTCGCCGGTCGGCGAGTAGGTGAAGGTTTCCAGCGCGCTGCCGGCGCCGTCGCGCATGTGCGTGAGGCGATTCAGCGGATCGTAGTCGTAGCGGCGCTGCGGCGCGGCGCCGAGCGCGGTCGCGATCTGCGTGACGTTGCCGAGTACGTCGACGTCGACATCCAGCAGCAATCCGCCGGGCATGGTGCTTTCGATCTGGTCGATCGCGAAGTTGCGGTCGTAGCGTTTCGCGAGCTGGCGGCCGTTGCCGAAGGTGAGACCCGTCAGCGGGCCGAACGCGGCGTAGCTCGCCTGACTCACGAGCGTCGTCACCGCGCCGCCGGCCGTGGGCTGCCACTGCACGCCGTTGATGCGCCCGTCGCCGCCGCGCAGATAGGTGACGACGGCGCCGCCCGGATAGGTGATGGTCCTGAGCTGATCCGCACGGTCGTAGCCGTAGTCGGTCTGCTGCGTCGCGCCGCCGGCCGCGGCCCAGCGCTTGCGCACGACGTTGCCGCGGCGGTCGTAGCAGTAGGTCGTGACGCCGCTCGCGTCGGTGAGCCGGCTCAGGCGACCCTTCGGATACGACGCGGGACAGCCGGTCGTGCCGTCGGGCAGATCGTAGTCGCGCCGCACGCGGCGGCTGACATCGGGATAGAACGTGTCCGTGCGCCGGTTCAGCGCGTCGTAGACGTGCGTGGCCGTGATGCCGCGCGCATCGGTCTCGCTCGTGCGATTGCTGGCGAGGTCGTAGCCGAAGCTGCGGTTGCCGGCGTCGCGGCTCGTCTCCGATCGCAGGTCGCCGAGGCCGTCGTAGCCATAGCCCGTCGGCACGCCGTCGGGATCGGTCACGCCCGTGAGCCGGTCGGCGGCATCGTAGGCGAACTGCGTCTGCGCGTTGGCCGTGGCGCCCGTGCCGGTCACGTCCTGCAAGGTCTTCACGAGCCGATCGAGGCCGTCGTAACGCTGCTCGGTCTCAACGCCGCGGCCGTCGATGCTGCGGCGCGGGTTGCCGTTCGCGTCGTAGCCGTTGAGGACGCCCGCGCCCGGGTCATCGAGTTCGAGGCGCAGCACCGGACGGCTCAGCGCATCGATCTCGCGCGTGAGCCGGTTGAGCTCGTCGTATTCGCGCACCACCTGCCAGACGTTCGCGCTCGCCGCGGAAAAACGCCGCTCGGCGCGGCGATCGCCGTTGCTGGTCAGGGTATAGACGATGCGGTTGCCGAGCGCATCGCGCACCGTGATCAGGCGATGCGCATCGTCATAGATGTAGGTCAGCGATGCCCCGTTGTCCGGCGACAGCATTCGCGTGACATTGCCGCTTTCGTCGTACTCCAGCGTCGTGACCGCGTCGCCGGCCGACGCCGATCCGTCGGCGTTCGCGCGTACGGTGCGCGTGCGCAGCCAGCCGCGCGCATGGTAGGTGTAGTCGGTCAAGGTTCCGTTCGCGTCGCGCACGCGCACGGGACGGCCGGCGCGATCGTAGGCGACGATCTCGGTGACCTGAGCGAGCGCATTCGTCACCTTGCGCAGATCGCCCTTGCGCGCGCACGGGCCGGCCGCGCTGCCGCAGCCGCTCAGGGCATCGGCCGTGTAGTAGGCGTAGTCGGTCACGTCGGCGACGTCGGTGCGCGGACCGTCGATCCGCTTGAGCTGACCGACCAGCGCGCAGCCGGTCGACGGCGTCGCGACATCGGCGGCGCTGCAATACCCGTAGCTCGTCGTGCGCAGGCGGCCGTCGACGGGATCGACGAGATCGGTGCTCGTGAGCTGGCCGGTACCGGGCGCATAGTGGAAACGGCGATCGCTGAGCAGCGTGCGCGGACCGGCCGGCGGATCGGCATAGAGCCGCTCGTTCGTGAGCCGGCCGAGCGCATAGTCCCAGTCGCGCTCGCGGCGGCGCTGTTCCGGCAGTCCCTTGGCTTCGGTGCGCACGCGCTCGCGGCTGCCGTCGGGGTCGTGCTGGAACTCGGTCCTCACGCCGCGCCGGTCGATGCGTGCCGTCATCAGGAACGTGCCCGGGTGGTACTCGAAACCCACCGTGCCCGCCTGATCCGTGATGCTGGCCGGCACGCGGAAGGGATGGTTCGCGGCGAAGGTGTACGTCGTTTCCTGCAGCGACGGCGTACGCACGATCGCACGGCTGTCGTCCTGCGTGCCGTTCGCGTTCGTCGGATACGTGATGTCGACACGGCCGGCGTCGATGCCGTGCCAGCTCGCCGTCGCACGGCCCCAGTCGTCGTATTGATACGTCGCGTGGCGGCGCAGGTCTTCATCGACGATGCCCGTGAGCCAGGCGCCGCGCACGGTCGCGGTCACGCCCAGATGCGCCGGTTCGTTGTAGACGAAGGTCCGGCTCTTGCCGAAGCGCACGAGGTTCGCGAGACGGCCGTCGGTGTCGTAGACGAAGCGTGCGAGCTCGGTGCCGTCGTCGGCGACGACGCGATCGAGCCGCTGCAGGCGCGGGTCCGCATACTCGAAACTGACGTAGCGGCCGCTTGCATCGGTCACGCGGTCGATGCGCCAGAACGCTTCCTCGTAGTGCGCCGTCTCCGCATTGGGCTCGGTCACGATGGCGCGGCCGCGCCAGGCGACCGTCAGATCGAGGCCCGGATCGTCGCGATGGAGGACGGCGATCAGGCGGCCGGCGCGGTCGTAGCGTTCGCGCAGGCCGTCTTCGTACGTGAGTTCGTAGTACGGCGGCGTCGTGCCGTCCTCGAAGTAGCGCAAGGTGCGGCCGACGCTCTGCGTCGCGCGGAACACGCCCACGGGCAGGCTGCCGTCGCGGCGATAGACCTCGAGCGAGGGTTCTTCGTCCTGCACGAAGATCGTGACCACGTCGGCCAGCGGCGTGGACTCGGGGCTGGCGACGAACGGATGGCCGACCTGTCCCCACTCGGTCAGGATGCGCTTGGCGAACGTGTGCGACCAGTTCGTGTCGAGATTGGCGTAGCGGCGCACCTGCCGCAGCGACGCGTAGTGCAGGTCGAACGCGATGCGGCCGTAGCGGAACCCGTCGACCGAGGCCGACTTGTTGCCGTTGCCGAGCGAACACGGATTGCCGGCCTTGCATTGACCCGGCGTCTGGGAAAACGCCGGCGGCGCCGCAAGGAATTTGGTGAACGGTGTCGCGCAGGCATTGGCGAGACTCGTCGCCGACGGGCTGATGCCGGCACCGGCGCCGCAGGCAACGGTGTCCTGGCGGGCGAGCGCCCAGCTCACCGTCTGCGTCGCCTTCGTCTCGCCGCCCTCGGCGGCTTTCATCGCGGTGCAGCTTTGCAGCGTCGCCGACAGCGTCGCGCCCGAATCGTTGTTCGTGCTCGAGCTCGGCGCGAAGAGCAGCGAACCGGATTCGTTGCCGATGCCGGTGATCTGCGCGAGCCGGGTAATCGTGCCGCTCAGACCGATCGGCGCCGTGCGCGTCCAGCAGTAGCGCGGATCGGTGCTCCAGGTCGTGTCGAGCTGGCATTGCAGGCGCTGGCGCTCGAGTTCCGGCGAAGCGCATCCGCCCGCACCACATCCGGCGATCGTGCAGGCTGCCAGCGGCGAGACCGGCGGCCAGCCCTTCACGTAGGCGCGGTAGTTCGACGTCGACGTCGCCGGCGGGCCGACGAGAATGTCGCTGAGCGGACTCAACGCTCCGTAGGGACGGTAGTCGACGTCGACCGCCACGCGCGAACGGTCGAACGGAACCGGAACCGCGAAAGCGACCTCCGCACGCGGCATCGACGTCGCCCGCAGGTCCGCTTCGATTTCTTCGAGCGTGGTACAGCGCAGCGCACCGCCGCCGTAGCCGTAGACGGTGGATTCATTGGCGGCAAGGCCGCAGCGGGCGGATACGGGCAACGGCAACAGCACAGCCGCGCCGAGGAGAGCGGCGACTACGAGACGAATCATGGAGCCCCTGAAATGACGAAGCTTCGCCGCTGTCGGCGAAGCGATTGAACGAACACGAGTGATCGGCACGCGCACCGCGGTGTCGAATCGTCGACTGGACCACAGGCGCATGACGACGCAAAGGCGTCGCCGCGCAGTCGATCGTCAGCCCGTCTCCCGGGCTGCGACAGTCACGACGCCGTGCAGCGCAAGCTCTCGCTCAGCGCCTTCAGCGTGGCAAACGATGCGCGCCGCCGCCGTCGTCAACTAGGGCACCAGCCGCACCTGATCGATGACCCAGAGCGTCCTGGTGTCCGGACGCGTGAACACGAAGCAGAGGTCTTCGGCCGCGACGGCGTCCTTGCCGCGGGACGGCAGTTTCGCGTGCAAGGTGGTGCGTTCGGCGTTGCCGACGGCGGGTTTCAGCGGCAGCCTGAGCCACGGCTTTCCGGTGCAGCGGCCGCGCCGGATCTCGAGCTCTCCGCTCGCCGTCGCGGGTTTGCGCCGGACCACGTTCTTGGCATCGCGCCAGAGCTGGAAGTTGTACGGCACGCTGCCGACATCGATCTCGACCGCGGTGTTCGCCGCGAGGCCGGCCTGCGGCCATATCCAGCAGGCATCGAAGATGTCGACGCTGTAGAACGGCCGCTCGCCGTCGATCGGCGCATCGTCCTCGAGCCGCAATACGAGGCCGTTGTCGCGACAGGATTTGAGTTCGCCGCTGGCGCGGCGCTGCAGCGCCGCGGCGTCGGTCGCGATCGCCACCGGGCGCGTCAGCGCCGTATCGCCCGCGAACGCGGCGACGCGCAGCGGCGTTCCGACCGGCACGCGCAGCGGCGCATCATAGGACGGCGACGACGCCGAGGGTTCGCTGCCGTCCTGCGTGTAGCGCAAGACGCCGAAACCGGTCTGGTTCGACAGCGCGACTTCGACGGCGTCCGGTCGCGCCGCGTCCGCCGTTACCGCCGCGCGCGGCAGGAAGGCCGACTCGGCGTAGTCGATGTCCAGTAGGCGATAGCGTGCGAACTGCGCCGGCAGCCGCGCGAGAAACCCCTGCCAGTCGCGACGATCGCGCGGCGTCCAGTTCACTTCCGCGAGCGCCGCAAGGCGCGGGAACACGGCATGTTCGATGCGCGCGGTCGTGCGCATGTGCTCGACCCAGACGTTCGCCTGCGCGCCGCGCACGTGCTTGCCCTGTTCCTGGTCGAGTTCGGCCGGCGTCGGTTCGAAGCCGTAGAGCTTTTCGAGCGTGACCAGGTAGGGCCGGCCCGAAGGTTCGTCGGCCGCGTCGCTCTGCAGGTTGTCGAGGTACAGGTCCGGCGACGGCGACAGCACGACGTCGTGGCCCGCGCGCGCCGCCTCGATCGCGCCCGCCGTGCCGCGCCACGACATCACGCTCGCGCTCTCGGGCAGGCGTCCGCCCTCCAGGATTTCGTCCCAGCCGATGAGTTTGCGCTGGTGCTTTTCGAGCATTTTTTCCAGGCGCGCGACGAACCACGACTGCAGCGCCGTGTCGTCGGCGACGCCGAGCTGCCGGCGCCGCGCCTGCACGCGCTTGGATGCCTTCCAGCGATCCTTGACCGCCTCGTCGCCGCCGATGTGGATGTAGCGCGACGGAAACAGCTCGACGACCTCGTCGAGCACGCCTTCGATGAACGCAAATGTCGCTTCGTCCACATTGAGCAGATACGTGTGAACACCCCAGTCCGTCGACACGCCGGGCTTGTCGCCGGTGCCGAGTTCCGGATAGGCCGCGATCGCCGCCTGCGCATGACCGGGCATGTCGATCTCGGGAACGATGACGACATGCCGCTGCGCCGCATAGGCGACGATGTCGCGGATCTCGTCCTGCGTGTAGTAGCCGCCGTAGCGGCGCGGCTTGCCGGTCGCCGGATCGATGTCGGCCGCAGCGGCCGGTCCCGGCGGAACGCGCCAGGCGCCGACGTCGGTCAGGCGCGGGTATTTCTTGATCTCGATGCGCCAGCCCTGGTCGTCGGTCAGATGCCAGTGCAGCGTGTTGAGCTTGTGCAGCGCCATCGCATCGATGAGTTTCTTGATGAACGCCGGCGGCTGGTAGTGACGCGCCGAGTCGAGCATGAGGCCGCGCCACGGGTAGCGCGGCCAGTCGGTGATCGTGCCGGCAGCGATCTGCGTCGCGGAAGCCGCGTCGCCCGGGTGTGCCGTCAGCAGTTGCCACAGCGACACGGCGCCGTAGAACAGGCCGGCTTCGCTGCCGGATTCGATTTCGACGACGCCGTCGCCGACCTCGAGCCGATGCCATCCGTCATAGGCGTCACGGCCGGACTGAAAGACGAAGCGGATGCCGGTCGCGGGCTTCTTCGCGGCGCAATCGACCGTCAACACGAATCCGCGCGTGCGCTGCACGAGTTCGACGAAGTACTGCGCGGTTCTCTGCGCTTCGCCGCCGCAGGCGTCGACCTTCGTCGTCGCATCGATGCGCACGGGTGCGCGCGTCGGCGCCGGCTTCACGTCGGCAGGCGCCGGCACGATCGCATCGAGCGGCACGACGGCGGCCTCCGCGGCTTCCGCCCGGCCCGGACTCGAAGGCGCGTGCGCACACGCGGCCAGCAGCGCTGCGACGGCGAATCCTGCAAAGCGCGCGGATCTCGGACGATACATGGGCACCTCGTCTGTCGTTGGCGAGCGCCGCAGCCGCGCTCGAAGCGCGCGCCCGGCGACGCATCATAGAGACTCCCGGCGGCGACGGCGGCATCCACTCAGGGAGAAAAAAAAGAGGGCCGAGATCCACACCCGGCCCTAAGTCACCACGTTGGAGATGAAGCGGTTCGCACCGATCGAAGGCGACGGCCGTCGTTGCGGCCGTCGCTGCATCGATCAGAAGCCCGCGCGCAGGGTCAGCATGTAGCGACGGCCGGTCGAGTACTTGCCCGCTACGTAGTCTTCGGTCCCGAGGTACTGGAAGTACTTTTCGTTGGTCAGGTTCGATGCGTCGAACGTGACGCCGAGGTTCTCGGTGAAGTTGTAGCCGATGCTCGCGCCGACTTCGGTGTAGTCGTCGACGCTGGCCGGCGCCGCGCCGGCGACGTAGCCGCCCGCGAGGTACTTGCTGCGGAAGTTGTAGTTCAGGCGCGCGCTGAACGGACCCTTCTCGTAGTACGGGCTGATCGTCAGCGCGTTCTTCGACTGGTACGGCATCGGGTTGCCCTGATCGGTGCGACCGAGCGCATGCGTGTAGTTCGCCGCGATGCCGAAACCGGTTTCGCCGAACGGCTGCTGGTAGTTCAGGTTGAAGCCCTTCACCTTCGCGCTGCCGGCGTTGAACGGCCGGCTGATGCTGTAGTCGCAGAAGCCGTCCGCGGTGCAGCCGTTGAAACCGACGAGCGTGCCCCACTGGTCCGGGTTGTTGTCACGGATCGAGTTGTACTGGCGCTCGATGCGCGCGACGCGGTCGATGTAGTTCGACACGTCCTTGTAGAAGATCGACGCGGCGAGCACCGACGATTCGGCGAAGTACCACTCGGCCGACACGTTGAAGTTCGTCGACTCGTACGGCGCGAGATCGGCGTTGCCGCCGGCGCCGGTCAGGGTCGCGTCGTTGAGGAAGGTGTTGTTCACCATCTGGTTGTACGGCGCCCAGGCGATGACCTTCGCGCCGCTGAAGCGCAGCACGACGTCGTCGGTGGCGTCGTAGATCAGGTTGAACGACGGCAGCGGCTTGTCGTAGTTGCTGGTCTTGGTCTGCCACCACCCGGCCGGCGCCGGCAGCACCGGCGCGTTGCCGCCGGGGTTGTAGCCCGAGGCATTGGTTTCGGTGTCGACATAGCGCACGCCGAAGTTGCCGTGGAGCTTGCCCTCGGTCTGGAAGTTCAGCTGCGCGTAGAACGCGTCGGTGGTCTGATCGAGCGCCCAAGTGTTGTTGATCGTCGAGCCCGGATCCGGCGCCGAGTAGTTGATCGGCGAACCGCGCACCCAGTTGATCACGTTGTCGCGGCCGACATAGACGTGATGGCCGTGATCGTACGAGAAGCCGTTGAACGCGCCCATGGTGTCGGTGTAGCCGATCGTGCCGACGTCGGCGAGCGAGCCCAGGCGAACGCCGCCGTAGACCGCGAGACCGTAGGCTTCTTCATGCTTGTTGTGGCGATAGCCGACCTGCAGCGTATGGAACACGCTGTCGAAGTTCTTGCTGAAGTCGAGCTGGCCGTAGGTGTCTTCGCCTTCCGAGGAGAAGATGCCGCGGTTGCCCATCCAGCCCGCATCTTTCCAGTTCGCCGGATTGCGCGCGGCGGCCGGATCGTCGAACGTGATGCCGCGACTGGTATCCCAGCTGAAACCGCCGAAATACACGGGTTCGATGAACCACTGCGTGATGTTCGGGTTTTCCGACTTGGAACGGCCGATCTGGCCGCCGAGATCCCAGCCTTCGCCGCGATACTTCATGTCGAGGTCGAGACCCTTGGTCGTCACCTCGGATTCGCGCGCCTGGTTGTCGTAGATCACCGCGCCGCCGTTGGACGACGAGTGACCGGACTGCGCGACGCCGCCGCGCACGTCGCCTAGGCGGTCGACCGCGGCCACCGTCGACGGCAGCCACGTCGTGAAGCTGTACATCGACTGGTTGTAGTTGTTGAAGTTCTCGCGGATGTAGAGACCGCTGAGCGTCGCCTCGAAATTGTCGTTCGGCTTCATTTCGAGATTGACGACCGCGCTGTTGCGCTTGCGCGTCTGCTGGAACCACGCCGCATTGACCGAGTTGGGCACCATCGTGCCCGGCGACACGCCGGTCGCGTTCGCGAACGTCGACGCCGGCACGTAACCGAAGATTTCGATGCCCTGGCGGTCGACCTGCTCTTCATAGTGCTGCGCCGCGACCGCGAGACCGAAGGTCTCGGCGTCATTCTTGACGCTGTAGAGGATCGACGCGTTCGGCTTCCCCTTGGACGCCTGGTCGCTGTAGCTGTAGCCGACCGAACCGCTGAGCGTGTTCCTCTCGAGATCGAGCGGCTTGCGCGTGTGCATGAGGATGGTGCCGCCGATCGAGCCCTCGGGCAGGCGCGCTTCGGGCGACTTGTACACTTCGAGACGGCCGAGGATTTCCGGCGCGATCAGGGTGTAGTCGAAGCCGCGGTTCGGCTGCTCGCCGTAGAGCCAGATCGACTGCGCGACCGGATGACCGTCGAGGAAGGACAGGTTCAGCGACGGATCGGTGCCGTCGATGCTGACGCGCTCGCCCTGGCCGAAACGGCGGTCGATCGTGACGCCGGGAATCTGCGCCATCGCCTCGGCGACGTTGGTGTTCGGGAACTTGCCGATGTCTTCGGCCGTGATCGACTCGACCACGGCTTCGGCTTCGCGCTTGGTGTCGAGCGACGCCTTGAGACTCTGGCGTATGCCCTTGACGACGACTTCCTCGAGTTCCTGCGTGTCCTTCGGATCGGCTGCGGTTTCCGCGTGCGCGACGCCGTAGAGGCTCAGTGCGGTGACGATGCTCAGGGCGAGCAGATTTCTGCGAATGATCATGAGGTGTTCCCCTTCCCTACCGTTTGTTGTTTGCCGCCTGGTGCCGGCTGCGCGCGCAACCTCGCCTTACGGGCCTCGGTGAGTACGTCTTGTGTCAACGCGTCCTGTCACATGAACTTCCATAAGGTGACGCCCCGCGCGGAGCGTCGAAACTCGGTCGTGTTCAACCGCTCTCCGCACGCGCGTCGAGCAGCCAGCAGGCCGCGCCGATCACGCCGAGCTGGCCGTGGTCGATGAGGCTCACCGGAATGCGCTCGAGTACCGGACGCATCACGCCCTTGGCGAGAAAGCGCGCGCTGAAATTCGAATGCAGCAGGAACTGCCGGATGTGCGGCAGGATTCCGCCGGCCAGATGCACGCCGCCGCGCGCGCCGCAACTCAGCGCGAGATCGCCGACGACGCTGCCGAGCCAGGCGCAGAACAGATTCAGCGTCTCGATCGCGAGCGCGTCGTGCGCGCTCAGCGCGGCTTCGGTGATCGAGGCCGGCGCGCGCAGACTCGGCTGTACGCGACGGATCGTGCACAGCGCGTTGTAGAGCTGCACGAGACCCGGACCGGACAGCGCGCTTTCGTTGCTGACATGGCCCGACTGGCGCATCAGCAGGCGCAGGATTTCGACTTCGAGCTCGTTGCCTGGCGCGAGCGCGGCCTGTCCCGCTTCGGTCGCGAGCACGATCGGGCGGTGCCGCCCCGGAATACGCACCGCCGCGCCGAGCCCGGTGCCCGGCCCGACGATCAGAGTCGGCCCCTCGGCGGCGGCGGCATCGCCCGGCAGCAGCACGCATTCGCTCGCGCGCAGGTAGTGCGTCGCGCAGGCGACGGCCTCGAAGTCGTTGACGAGCGTGACGTCGTCGACGCCGATCTCGTGACGGATCTCGGCCAGCGACACGGCCCAGGGCAGATTCGCATTGACGAGTGCGTCGCCGACGGCGACGCCGGCGCACGCGATCGCGACGCGCTGCACGGGCACGTCGCCGATCGACTGCAGGAATTGCTTCAGCAGAACGCCGAGATTCGGGAAATCGGCGCAAACATATTTGTCGTAGCGCTCGACGGCGACTCCTGCGGAACCGGCCGCGAGTTGCCGCACGAGTCCGATACGCGCATGCGTGCCGCCGACGTCGGCCGCGACGAACGGCGCGGCCTGCGTGCTTCCGACTTCGGCGACTCGCTGACTCGCTGCTGCCACGCTGTGCTCCCCGAGCAAGATCCGGCGCTGACGTCGCGCCGGGCGCCGGCACACCGGCGCTTGGTCCCCATCCATCGCCTGCGCCGCCACCCCGGACCCGCCCCCATCGCGGCGGCGGCGCCCTGAAAAACCCTCACGGCGGCGGAACGGGGGCCGAGTCTGAAACTTGCGTGACAACGTTGTCAATAGGCCGTCCCGATTGACTTGTCCGGACTGCATCGGATGCCGGCCGGAACCGTGAACACGGTCGCGAACTGGTCTGCAGTTACAGCCATATCTCTTTATTTTTTCTTATTATTTCTGAATTTCATCGATAACGGTCGTCGGCATTGCCCGGACCGGCCGGCACGCTGCATCGCACCATCCGCGACAGGTGCAATTGCCGCCGCTACTGGGCAAGATATGACAACGTTACTAGTCCCGCGTCTCGTCCGTCCCGGACGGCGCGGCATCGCCACCGGCGCGGCCGGCATCGCGCCAACGCCACCAGGCACACGGGGAATAGAGGCATGTCCAGCACGACCTACACGGGGAGCCAGGCGCAGTACCGCAGCTCCATCGCGATCATCGGCACGCTGTTCTTCATTTTCGGATTCGTGACCTGGATCAACGGTCCGCTGATCGGCTTCGTCAAGCTCGCGTTCGATCTCGATACCGACGCGAAGGCATTTCTCGTCACGTTCGCGTTCTACATGGCCTATTTCTTTCTCGCGCTGCCGTCGTCGATGATCCTCGAACGCACCGGCATGAAGAAAGGCATGGCGCTCGGCCTCGGCGTGATGGCGGTCGGCACTGTGATATTTGGAACATTTGCAACAATGCGGAATTATCCCGCGTGCCTGGCGGGACTGTTCGTGATCGGTTCGGGCCTGTCGCTGCTGCAGACCGCATCGAATCCCTACATCAGCATTCTCGGCCCGATCGAAAGCGCCGCGGCACGCATCAGCATCATGGGCATCTGCAACAAGGTCGCCGGCATCCTGAGCCCGATCGTCATGGGCGTTCTCGTGATGAAGGATGTCGGCCATTTCGAAGCCCAGGTCGCCGCGGCCGCGACGCCGGAGATCAAGCTCGCGCTGCTCAATGAATTCGCCGCGAAGATCTACTGGCCGTACATGGTCATGGCCGCCGTGCTCGCCGTGCTCGCCGTCTGGATAATGCGCTCGCCGCTGCCCGAACTCGAATCCGCCAAGGCCAACGCGACCGACGCCGGAACCGGCGAACCGCGTCGCAGCGTGCTGCAGTTCCCGCATCTGCTGCTCGGCGTTCTGTGCATCTTCGTCTACGTCGGCGTCGAAGTCCTGGCCGCCGATGCGATCGGCACCTACGGCAAGAGCTTCGGCATCCCGAGCGAACAGACCACGTACTTCACCGCATTCACGCTCGCGGCGATGCTGCTCGGCTACCTGATCGGACTCGCGGCGATCCCGAAGTATCTGTCGCAGCAGCGCGGCCTCGCGATCTCGGCCGTGCTCGGCGTGATCTTCAGCGCCGCGGCCTACCTGACCAAGGGCTATGTGTCGGTCGGTTTCGTCGCGGCGCTCGGGCTCGCGAACGCGCTGATGTGGCCGGCGATCTTTCCGCTCGCGATCGCGGGCCTCGGCCGGTTCACGGAGAAAGGCTCGGCGCTGCTGATCATGGGCATCGCCGGCGGCGCGATTCTTCCGCGCTTCTTCGCGATCTACAAGGACGTCTACGACTTTCAGCTCGTGTTCCTCGCGATCGCGGCGCCATGCTATTTGTATATTCTTTTCTATTCACTGAAAGGCCACGCGGTCGGCCGCGGCGCGGCGCACGCGCTCGCCGCCGCACGCAGTTGAGCCGCCGCGCCGGATGCCGACGGGCCGGCCGCGCCGCCGGCCCGTCGCAACGCCGGCGTCCTGGCACCGCCGGACGCGGGTCGCGCGAATGCCACCTCGCTTCCCAGGCCGTTTCTCGTCACAATCGGCCGGTGCGCGCCTTGACCCGGCCGCCTGGAATG
>CAMLSI010000020.1 GCA_946482585.1 uncultured Lysobacteraceae bacterium | reverse complement strand
GCCGCAGCCACAGCAGGCCGTCGCGCTCGCCCTGCTCCGCCGCGGCGAAGTCGCGGAAACGCCGGCGAAAACGACGTCGGTTACAGCGAGGCGATGTACAACCGTCTGGGCCGCGGCTTCCAGGGCTTCCGGGCGATCGTGCGCGAGCAGGTGCCGCTGAGCGGGGACCAGCCCCGTGCGGTGCGCGAGCTGACGCTGTTCCACCAGAAGTACCCGCTGACGGGCAAGATCGAGCTGACGCGCTCGGGTGCGCCGCTGCCGACGATCGCGAACGAGGCGCTGGTCGACTGGGTGCGTCCGTTCACCGAGGTGAGCTATGCCTGGGGTTGTCGCCGGGCGGATCGCGGCAACTGCCCGACGGCGGGTGCGCCGGCGGTGACGAGCTTCGACTATCCGTTCCTGAACCAGCAGCTGACGACGCAGTATGACGTGGCGCTGGCCGAAGCCGGCACGCGCAGCAAGGTCGCCGACGTGGCGGTGAACCACTACGACCCGAACGCCAAGGGGGCGGTTGCCGGGTGGGATGCCTATGGCAACCTGACGCACACCTTCACCGTCGCGCGTGACCTGGCGGAGACGCCGGGATCGATCCTGTTCGTGACGAGCCGGCAGACGGCGCGCGTGTCGAGCTACATCAACACGATCAATTCCTCGACCTGGTGGCCGGGTCGGCTCGCAGCGACCGACGACACGATCGCGGCCGTGCAGTACGGGGCGGCGCATCCGCTGCCGGCGGATGTGAATACGCCGGCGCAGACGCTGCACACCGACTACGACTGGAATCCGGATCGGACGCCGGCGACGGTGACGGTGGAGAACGCCGATCCGAACCTGCGTACGCACAAGGTATTCACGTATCCGGCGGGTAGCAGCAACTACGGTCTGCCGAGCGCGGTGTCGGATACCTATTACGACAGCGTCGTCGGCGGCAACGTGACGCGTACGACGCAGACGCTCTATACCGGCGGGGACGGCTACTTCCCGACGAGCACGATCGATGCGAGCGGTGCGGAAACGAAGCTGTCCTACCGGGCGCGCGACGGCCGGGTGCGCGAGACGACCTTGCCCACGCAGGTGCGCGCACGCACGGCCTACGACGCGTTCGGTCGCGGCATTCGTACCGATACGTTCACCGTCAGCGGCAGCACCGAAACGCCGCTGGGCCAGTCCGTGCACACGGCCTGGAATCTCTGCGCCGGCGCCAGTTGTCCCGGTGCCGACATCGGCAGCGGCGGCGTGCGCATCGACAATCCGGGCAGTCCGGCCGAAACGTATGCGGCCTACCGCATCACGACCGTGCAGAACGGCAGTCCGACGCGCGTGGTCTGGCATGACCTGCTCCACCGCGAGATCAAGAGCGCCGTGCGCGGCTTTGACGGCACCTTCGTCGCGACCTTGAGCGAGTACGACCGCATGGGCGCGCTCGCCAAGAAGAGCGTGCCGTTCTTCCTGACCAGTGGGTCCTCGGCGGCGCCGTTCGCGTCGAGCTTCAGCTACGACCGTGCCGGGCGCGTGACGAGCAAGACCGATCCGGACGGCGAGATCGCGATCGGCCAGACGCCGCCGGCCGGTCGCCAGGTGAGCACGACCTACACCTATGCGGGCAACCGCACGACGGTGCAGGTGCGCAACAGCCGCGGTCTGTGCACGCCGGCCAATGCCTGTGTCGACGTCGTGCGCTACAGCGGCGTGCTCGGTCTGATGCGCACCGACGACGCCCTCAATGGTGTCACGCGCTACTGGGCCGACGCCGCGAACCGTCCGGTCGCGATCGCGGACGCGAAGACCAACGCGCAGTATCCCGGGTCGATTCCGGCGGGCAAGGTCACGCGGGCGAGCTACAACAAGCTCGGTCACCGCACGAACGCGGCCGATCCGAACCAGGGCAACTGGAACTTCGTCTACAACGGTGCGGGCGAGCTGGTGCAACAGACCGACGCCCGGGCGATCGGCACGACGATCCAGCGCGATCCGGCAGGTCGTCCGACGGTGCAGAAGACCTGGATCCCGGCCTGGGAAGGCTCGCCGGCCGAGCACTACCGCGACGAGTGGACGTATCGCCCGGGCGACGGCCTCGTCGATGACGTGAAGCGCTGCATCGCCAGTGCGTTGCCGGCGTCGTGCACGCTGAACCAGGCACCCAACCTGACGGGCAATACCGTCTGGCGCGAGAGCTATGTCTACGATCACGGCCGCGTCGCGAGCGTCACGGCGATGCAGCGTGTGGGCACCAGCGAACTGACGTACCCGACGCTGTACCACTACGACGGCAATTACGGTCGCGAAAAGGCTGTGGAATATGCCAGCGGTCTCAAGGTGCAGCGTATCTTCACGAAGTTCGGTGCGCTGCGTGACGTGCTCGATGCCGATACGGGCGAGCGCTTCTGGGGTATCGGCGGACAGGATGCGTTCGGCAACGTCACGCGCCAGGACTACGGCAACGGCGTCTACGGTGAATACGGTTACGACGTCCTGTCGGGACGTGCCGTGAGCAAGCAATGGAGCCGGCTCGTCAACGGGGTGCCGCAGGTTCTGGACAGTGTCGACTACGGCTATGACGTGCTCGCGAATGTCGCGGCGCAGCGCCGCGTCGTACCGGGCGCCGTCAACGCGACCGAGAGCTACACCTACGACAAGCTGCAGCGCCTGAAGAGCTCCAGCGTGTCGGAGTCGGGCTACGGCGTCGGTTACGACTACGACGCGCTGGGCAATCTCACGCGCAAGAACGACTACAGCCGCGACGTCGCCGACGCCTATGCGTACGCCAGTGCCAACGGCTGCGGTCCGAACGTCGCGACGCGGATCCTGATGCCGGCCAGCGCCGGCTACGACCGCGTGAACAACACCTGCGATGCGAACGGCAACGTCACACTGACCCAGCCGGCAACGGATGTCGACGCGCCGCAGGGCAGCCCGCGCAAGATCCGCTACGACGCGACCAATCGTCCGCGCAACATCATGGATCAGGGCGCACCGAGCGCCCCCTCGGCGATGTTCACCTACGCGCCGGACGGTCGTCGCGTCTACGAGGTGCTCAGCGAGCGCTACTTCCCGAATCCGGGCGATACCGGCGTCAACCGTCTGCGCTTCATCGTGCAGGGCCAGCGCGGCTACCAGGTCGAGCTCATGAGCGACGCCAACGGCTGGTCGAATGCGACCTACCGTCACGAGATCGGTGACGTCAGCGTCGTGCTCCGTGCGGTCCCGGGCAACGCCGGCCTCACGCGCGACGTGGCCTACAAGATCCTCGATCGTGCCGGCTCGCCGCTGGGCGTGATGGACAAGGACGGCAAGTTCCGCCAGCGCAGCGAGAACGGCTACATCAACAACGCCGACACGCGGCTGACCTTCAGTCCGTTCGGTGCCGGCCGCCGATCCGACTTCCAGCCGCGCGATCCCACCGGTGAAATGCCGGGCCGCATCAACCTGACACCGGCGACGCGCCAAGGTTTCACCGGCCACGAACACCTCGACAGCCTCGGCCTTATCCACATGAACGGCCGCGTCTACGACCACCGCCTCGGCCGCTTCCTCAGCGTCGACCCGTTCATCCAGTTCCCGGCCAACAGCCAGAGCCTCAATCCCTACAGCTACATCCTGAATAACCCGATGGCGGGCAAGGATCCCAGCGGCTACCGCGCACGCGGCATCCGCAAACCCTTCGTCGACATCGGCCCCTGCATGGGCAAGGTCGAGTGCGAATACCAGCAGACCTTCTCAGGCCCCGTCAGCGACTTCCGCAATTCCGTGATGGCCGGCGGCGCGCCCAAGTCGGCGTGGAACGGCCATGCCGTTCGTCCGGCCAAGGCATTGACTCCCAGTGTCGAGATCGGTGCATTGACTACGGGGCCGGCGTCTGAAGTCGGAGGCTCCGAGACCGTCTATCTCGCGCCCGACGAGGAGCTTGCGATTAATTCGGACGCGACCCGGATGGGCAGTCTCCACGTGACCGATCGCGCAGGAAGAGCACTCGGTCGGGAACTCACGGACGATGAAAAAGCGGATGTCGCTGCCGCGAACATGGCCATTGGTATGCTGCGAGAAGCCGTCGAAGCCTCAGGTGACGAAGCGGCAAAAGCCGCGTTAAGCGACACTCACTTTCGCTATGTTCCAGTACTACTTGGCAAGGAGCTTGGCGACGGCAAGGTAGGCGGGCACATAAAAATCGATCGTCCTGGCTTCAAATCCAACGTAATTTCATTTTTTCGTGGAATGGCCCTATACGTCACTCCTGAGGCCGACATGACGCAAAGCTACAACATGATGTGGGAACGAAGGGGGCCGACCCTGGGTATGTACATTGCGGCTCACGAGCTTGGGCATGCGGTACAGGGAGAGACGTACGGCGCAGGCCGTCTGCGCGAAAATAAAGCAAGCAACTATGCGCTTTCTCTCATCAGGAATCATCCGCATTTTGACTCGGGAGCTATCTCATGCTTAAAAGAATGCGATTGATCGCATCGTTCCTGGTGCCGGTCGCCGCTATTGTCGGGACCGCATCGGCTCAATCTGCCGCGGCCATGGACAGTGCCGTCATCTACGAGAACTGCGCCGCGCAGGATTCGGGTCTGCCGTTGCAGAATTGCGCAACAGTACTGATAGATCGTTCGCTGCGAGGCGTGATGATCCGTGACAGTGGCCATGCAGACCTTCCATTGGGTGAGTCGTCCGATACGTTCGTTGTACTGAACTCGTCGGATATCCCGATCGCAGTGCCGAAGAAAGACTATCGCGGCCAGAAGACATGGACCTACGGCGATCACGTTTACCGGAAGATCGTCTCGCAGCGAAAGTACTTTCTTGACGAGGCCCCGCTCGACGTGATCGCGGTGATGCGCAAGTCAGACGTCGGCTCGGAGCGTGCCGATGACAAGAAGCTCCTGAGGAAAGCGGTCCTTACGTTCTGGTTCTCACCGCAGGCCGGAGTTAAGGCCTTGGCCTTTCCGGATCATGAGCAGTTCAACGGCGACGCGTTTTTCTGCGCCTCCAGCGTCTGTGCCATGGCCGGAGTCGTTGCTGCCGATTGACGTTTAGCCGAACATGCGCCGTCGAATCCGACGGCGCATGTTCGGATGCGTCGACGGAGCATCGAAGCCGTTCGGCGATTGCGCTTGCCGCGGGCTTGTATCTGAGCTCTTGTCTGACGGCTTTACTCCCCCGGCTGCACGTAACTCTCGATCCCGCGCTTCTTCTTCTCCACCGCAACGCTCTCGCGCACTGCGCGCAGCAGTTGCTTCGCATCGAACACGATGCCGTCCTTGATGGTGTAGTCGACACCGCCGACGCGCGTGGGATTGCCGTCGGCGGCGAGGCGGATGTGGCCGGTGCCGTAGAGCACCTTGAGATTCGCGAGCGGGTTCTCCCTGATGACGGCGATGTCGGCGAGCTTGCCGGGTTCGAGCGAGCCGAGGCGGTCGGCCGCGCCGAGCGCCTGTGCGCCGTTCAGCGTCGCCGCGCGGATCACTTCGAGCGGATGGAAGCCGGCTTCGCGCAGCAGTTCGAGTTCCTCGATCGTGCCGAAACCGTAAATTTTATAGATGTAGCCGGAATCGCTGCCGACGGTGACGCGGCCGCCGCGGTTCTTGTAGTCGTTCACGAACGCCATCCAGCGCCGGTAGTTGTCGCGCCAGGCGACTTCGTCCTCGGTGCCCCAGTCGAAGAAAAAGCTGCCATGGTTGTCGCGGTTCGGCGCGAAGAAGTTCCACAGGGCCGGCCAGGTGTAGCGGTCGTGCCATTCGGCGCGGCGCGCGCGCATGAGATCGCGGCTGGCCTGGTAGATCGTGAAGGTCGGATCGAGCGTGAAGTCCAGCGCCAGCAGTTCCTTGATGACCGCTTCGTATTTCTCGCTGCCTTTTTCCGACGCCTGCGCCCAGAGCCGGCCGGCCTGGCCGAAGCGCTGTGCTTCGTTGCTGTAGTTGTAGTCGGCCGGGTAGTTCTGCACGGTCCTGTCGTCGAACAGGGCTTCGGGCAGGCCGTACCAGTGTTCCATCGTGGTCAGGCCCCAGCGTGCGGTGGTCAGCACGTTCACGCGCGCGACGTCGAGCTGCGCATGATGGCAGGCGCTCCGCATGCCCTGTTTCTTCAGTTCCTCGAACGCGGCCTGCAGCACGTCGGGACGATAGCCGAAGCACTTCATGCCGACCGCGCCCTTCTTCTTCATGTCGCGGACCCACTCGCGCGCTTCCTCGGGCGTGGTCATCGGCTTGTCGCGGCCCATGCCGAAATACGCGTACGGGAAGATGCGCGGCGCCGCGATCGCATTGGCTTCGCTGCGGCGCGTTTCTTTCGCGCACCAGTCGATGCCGTTGCCGCAGGCCGGGTCGCGTACGGTCGTGATGCCGTGGCCCATCCATAACTTGTATACATAGTCGGCGCTGACGCCCTGCTCGTCGCCGCCGATGTGGCCGTGCAGGTCGACGATGCCGGGCATCACGTAGTAGCCCGTCAGATCCATCTCTCGGCCGCCGGCCTCGAGCTTCGGCCGGTCGTCGGGTTTGATCGACTGGATGTCGGCGCCGACCATGCGGATCTCGGCGATGCGGTTGCCCTTGATGACGACGTCCGCCGGTCCGTAGGCCGGGCTGCCGGTGCCGTTGATGACGTTGACGCCGCGCAGGATCAGCTGGGTGTATGGGCCTTCGCCTTCCTGGCGGTCGACGCCCGGCGCGATCGCGGCGAATGCCGGCGCGGCGAGCAGGGACAGGGCGGCAAGCAGCAGGCGTTTCATCGAAGCTCCGCGATAGGACCGATCCGGTCCGTCATCTGGCTTGAGTGTCGAACCGGCTGCGTGTGCCGAATGTCACGGGGACGACTATCGATCGGCGAGACGGTGGCTGTCGCTGGCGCCGAGATCCAGTCCGTAGACCTTCTTGAGATCCTGGATGCGCTTGAGCGTCGCCGCCGAGAACGGCGGCTTGTTCTCCAGCGCATGCAGCGCGACGCCTTCGAGCAGATCGCCCAGCGACAGGTCGAGGTATTCGGCCAGCCCCTTGAGCACCTTGAGCAGCCGCTTCTCCAGGCGCACGCCGGTCTGTACGCGCTCGACCTCGACGGGCTCCGCGGTGGCCTTCGTCGTTCTGCCGGGTTTTCTGCCTGTCGCCATGGCCGTCGTTCCTGCGGGAAAGGCGTCGACTTTACCAGCCGCCGGCGGACTGCGATCATGGTATGTATGTACCAAGATAACGAGACGCGAGGCGACGGCATGAAGGGAAAGACGATGACGGCCGAGGCCGGCTTCGAGCTGGCGCTGAGCGCCGGCGATGCATTGCCGCTGTTCACGGCGGACGGGGAGCGGCGCTGGGTGCCCGGCTGGGAGCCGGAAATCCGGGACGGGGACGGCGGCACGGGCAGCGTGTTCGTGACGCGCATGAACGGCGTGGAGACGGTCTGGGTCGTCGCCGACTACGACCCGGCGCGCGGGCTCGCACGGTACGCGCGCCAGATCGCCGGCGTGCAGGCAGGCCTCGTCGAGGTGCGCTGCACGCCGCTCGGCGCGGATCGCTGCGCGGTGCGCGTGCGCTATACGCTGACGCCCTTGTCGCCGGCGGCGGTCGCGGCTGTCGCCGAATTCCTCGATCCGCCGCGTTTCGCCGAGTCCATCGCGGGCTGGAAGCGGCTGATCGTCGCCGCGGGGCTTGCCGCGGAGTGACGCGGCGAGCCGTCCCGCTCAGAGTCCATCACGGCGCAGCGCCTCGACGACGCTGAGTCTGGCCGCCGCGCGCGCCGGCAACAGGCACGCCAGCGCCGCGGCGGGCAGCAGCAGCGCCGACCAGAGCAGGCTGCCGCTCGCGGACAGGCGCAACGGCAGCGGCGCGCCGGCGAGATTGCCGAGCAGCGGTGCGATCACGGCCGCCGCGGCGAGCGACAGCGGCAGCGCGACGGCGAGGCTCAGCATCGCCGCGAACAGGCCTTCGTAGACCACGCTGCGCAGGATCAGCGCAGGCGGCGCGCCGATCGCGGCGAGCACGCCGAGTTCGCGCCGTCGATCGATGACCGCGGCGCTCGCCGCCGCGGCGAGGCCGGCGAGACCGACCGCGGCCATCACGGCGGCGACGGCGCGCAGCACGAACAGCAGGATGCCGAGGTGCTCCCATTGGCTCTCGCCGACGTCGGCATTGTCGATTACGGCCGCGGCGGGCATGCCGGCGCGGGCGAGTGTCTCGCGCACGACGGCCGGGTCGCGCGCCGCGCCGTCCGCGTAGGCGATGCGCAGCGAGTCGACCCGCGTCGCGTCGTGGGACGCGGTCGCCGCGAACGCGGCGGCGGTCGTGTAGACCGACGCGCCGGTCATGACCTCGCGCGCGATGCCGACGACCTGCGCGCGCAGATGGCCATCGGCGCTGCGCAGGGTTATCCAGTCGCCGACGCGCGTGCCCGCGAACGTCGTCGTCGCGGCGATGCTGTTGAGCACGACGGCCTGACCGTCGTCGCTGCGCAGCCAGCGGCCCTGCTCGAGCGGCAGCGCGAGGAAACCGGAACCGTCCGGCACGGCGCGCAGTCGCACGGCGCCGTGGCCGCCGTCGGCATGCGCGCCGGTCACGAACAGCGCGTCGTCGTCGTCGGGCGTGACCATCGTCGACGGCCAGCTCTCGACACGGCGAACACCGGGCACGGTCGCGAGCACCCGCTGCAGTTCGGCCAGTCCCGCCGGACTTTCCAGTGCGACGCGCTGGTCGAAGCGCCATTGCTGCGCGGCTTCGGCCATGATCGCGTGCCAGCCGGCGTGCAGGTTCGCGTTCGCGAGAAACAGCGCGCCGGCGACGCCGAGCATCGCGAGGTTGAGGATCAGCCGTACGCGGCGGCGATACAGATTGCGCCAGGCCAGCGTCAGTGCCGGCGCATCGGCGAGCCGCGCGCCGTCGGCGCGGCGTTTCCCGGCGGTGCCGCGCGTGCCCGCGATGCCGTGATCGTCGAGCGCCGCACGCACCGGCCGGCGCGTGGCCGCGACCGTCGGCACGCCGGCCGCGAGCGTGGGCAGCACGACACCGAGCAGCAGTGACGCGGCGGCCGTCGCCGGCGGCAATCCGCCCGCGACGATGCGCAGGTTCAGATGCTGCGCGCTGTGCAACGCGAGGTGCAGGCCGACGCCGTAGCCGAGCAGCAGGCCGAGCAGGCTCGCAACCAGCGCGAGCGCGGCGATCAGGACCAGATACGGCTGCGCGATCATCGCCGGCGTTGCGCCGATGGCCTGCTGCACGGCGATCGCGCGCGACTGCTGCGCGAGCAGGCCGCCGACGACGGCGGCGCAGAGCACGGCGGCGAGCGCCAGCGCGAGCAGTCCGAAACCGAGCAGCAGGCGCAGTGCCGCCTGCATCTGGCTTTCGTGCGGATGCAGCCCCGGCGGCGGGATGCGGACTTCGCGGACGGCGTGGCCGCCGGCGGCGAGCTTCCGCGCCACGCTGACCGCGCAGGCGCGGATCGCCGCGGTCTCGGCCGCGCCGTCGCAGCGCAGCAGCAGCCACTCGGGTTTCGCGGCGATGCCCAGTGCGGCGGCGTTCGCGAAGGTCGTATAGGCGTAGACCACGTTCTCCTGCGAGGCCGGCGCGAGCGCGGCGTCGTGCACGGTGCCGGCATTGCGCAGGACCACGCGCCGGTCGCTGCCGAAGATCGTGTCGAAGCTCGCGCCGCCGTCCACGCCGAGCACGCCGCGCGCGCTGCGTTCGATCAGCACGCCGTTGCCCTGCGGCGGCCATTCGCCGTCGCGCAGATCGAACGTGGACAGTTGCGGTTTCGCGTCGCCGCGCAGGAACAGCAGCAGCGGCCGCAGGCGGCCCGGCGCGGTCTGCACGCGGCCGACGGCCTGCGCGAGCAGGTCGGCGTCGGCGATGCCGGGCATCGCGCGTACCGAGGCCACGAGCGCAGCATCGAGTCCTTCCACGCGTAGCTGCGCCGAGGCGGCCTGCGTCGCGGCGAAGTTCGCCCGCATGCTGCGCGTCAGCGTGTCTCGCGCGGCGAGCAGGCCGGTCAGCGCCGCCATCGCCAGAGCGAGTGCGAGCGTCAGCAGCAGGAAGCGGCCGCGCGCGAATGCGAACTCGCGCCCGATCTTGCGCCAGCGCGGACTCATGCGCGCGCGCCGCTGTCGTCGACGATGCGGCCGTCGCGCAAGGTGATGACGCGCGCGAAGTGCGCGCCGATGTCGCGTTCGTGACTCACCGTGATCACGGTCTTGCCGGACTGTGCGAGTCCCGCGAGCAGGCCCAGCGCGCGCGCCGAATTTTCGCTGTCGAGATTGCCGGTCGGCTCGTCGGCGATCACGAGCGGCGGGTCGTTCGCGAGTGCGCGCGCGATCGCGGCGCGCTGCTGCTGGCCGCCGGACAGCTGCTGCGGCAGCCGGCCGCCTTCGGCCGCGATGTCGAGCCGTTCGAGCAGCGCGCCGGCGCGCGCCCGGCGCTGCCCGCGCGGCACGACGCCGGCGAAATCCATGGCGAGCAGGATGTTCTCGCGCACGGTGAGACTCGGCAGCAACTGGAAGAACTGGAACACGATGCCGACTTCGCGTCCGCGCCAGCGCGCGAGTCCGGCCGGCGACAGCGCATTCACGTCGACGCCGTTCATGTGCACCTCGCCCTCGTCCGGGCGGTCGAGCCCCGCGAGCAGATTCACCAGCGTGGTCTTGCCGCTGCCCGAGCGGCCGACGATCGCGACGCTTTCGCCGCGCGCGATGTCGACGTCGACACGGTCGAGCGCGATGGACGCGGCGGTGCCGTCGCCGTAGCGGCGCGAGACGTTGCGCAGCCGTATCAGGGAGTCGGAAGTCATGAAGTGCCGTACCGGTTGTCTGCGGGTTCGTGCCGCGACGATACTGCGGCCGTCGCGCGTCGCAGTCGGCAACGGCCGCCTGCGATGCCTCAAACCGACATTTCGATCGCGTTTGTCCGGTATCTCCGATGACCAGTCCCAAGATCGATGCGCGCGCGCTGCGCACGCGCGACGCCCTGCTCGATGCTTTTGCCGGATTGCTGCACCGGCGCGGCTACGAGCGCCTCACGATCCAGAACGTGCTCGACAAGGCCGGGGTCTCGCGTGCCGCGTTCTATGAGCATTTCCGCAACAAGGACGATCTGCTCGCGCACAGCGTCGGCCGCCTGCGCGGCTGGCTGCAGCGCGAAGCGCAGGCCGCGGCGGCGCAGGCGCCCGGCATGCAGCTCGGTTTCACCTTGCCGTTCTTCCGCCACGTGCGCGACGCCGCGAGCCGTCTGCATGCGCCCGGCGTGCAGCTGGCCGTCGAGAAGCACATGCGCGTGCTGCTGTGCGAGCTCGTGCGCGGCGAACTGCTGGCGCAGCCGCGGGCCGCGCGGCTGCGCGAGGCGGAGGTCGAAGCCGTCGTGCAGCACGTCGCCGGCGCCCTGTCGAACGTGCTGCTCTGGTGGCGCGACACGCGGCCGGACCTGACGCCCGAACAGCTCGATGGAATCTTCCGGCAGATGACCCTGCCGGGCATTGCGCATCTGCTGGCCGGCCACGCCGGTGAAGACGGCGGGTGACGCGCGGCGTTGAAATCGTGGCGCCCGTTTCAAAGACGCCTGCGGTAGCGCGCTCTGAGGGGTGAGGTTCAGTGGCGTGCTCGCCCCGGAGAAAAGCCGAAAAAAAAGCGCGCGGGAGATCCCGCGCGCCCACGTCGCGAGCGGCGGCGTCAGCGTGCCGCGTTCGCGTTCATCGTCGCGTTGCGTGACGAGTCGAGGTATTGCGCCGGATCGCGCATGCCGCTGGTGTGACACTGGCCCGTCGTGTGGCCGCGGTTGACGGCGCCGCTGAGCTGGCCGTTGGTCTGCTCGGTAGTGCCGTCCTCCGGATCGCTGAGCACGAGATCGGTCGCGATCTGGCAGTAGTCGTTGGTCCACCAGTTCGTCGAGCGGAAGGCGGTTGTGTAGTAGTTGACCTTCGCGCGCGAGGAATTCGGGATGCCGGCCAGCCAGGCCGATGCGCCGCTGTAGCTCAGGTTGTCGTTCGTGCCGCAGCCGACGCCGAACCAGGAGCCGAGCGTCGCGAGGATGCCGGCGAGGTTGGTGCCCTTGTACGGCGTGCCGACCGACTGGATCAGGCGCGCGCCCGTCGCGTTGTCCAGGCCGCTCCAGTAGTAGTGATACAGGTGCAGCGATGCGGCGCCGCCCTGGCTGTGCGCCACCGTGCCGAACGAGTTCCAGGTGCTGCCGTAGCTTTGCAGCAGGCGTGCGAACTGGTCATGGCTGCGGTTCTGGTTCGTGTCGAGGAAGGTCGATGCGGTCGAGAACTGCGAGGCCGGCCAGACGCCGCCGGAGCAGTAGCCGTGCACGAGGATCAGGCGCTGGCCGACGCCCTTGATCGCGTCGCCGCCGCTCGGACGCGGGCCCATGCGCATGGCTTCGTCGATGCCCTTCGGTGCGCTGCCGAGCAGGCGGCGGTCGGGCAGGTCGAGTGCGAGGGTGCGCGCACCGGTCAGGGTGACGAAGTGGTCGGGATCCTCGATGCGCAGTTCGCGCAGCTGGTAGGGCGGCTGTGCGTCGGCGCGCGCGATCCAGCGCGGGTCGAAGCCCAGGCCGAGCACTCCGTCCTTGTCCGGCGTGACCATGCCGCTGACCCAGGCGATCGGACGTGCGTTGCCTTTGCCGTCCGTGCCCCAGACTTCGCCATAGGCGCGGTAGTGCTGGCCGGGCTTGCTCGCCACGACGGGCAGGTCGAGCGACAGACGCCCGTTGGGAAGGCTGCGCGCACCGACGATCGCTTCGGTCGCGGCCAGACGCAGGCTCGCCTCGACGACGGGCATCACGTGTTCGGCCGTGCGCACGATGCGCTGGCCGTTCGCGTTGGTGCCGTCGGCGACGACCTGCGCGAGATAGTTGCCGCTCTGCTCAGCGACGAAGCCGGCGCCGAACAGGCCGTCGCCGGCCACGGCATCGGCGTGCAGGCCGTCGTCGAACATCGGATAGCTGCGGATCGTGCCGTCGGGCGCGGTCACGCGCAGGCTCGCCGCGGCGATGCGCGCGCTGTCGTTCTTCGCCGAGGCGCCGCCCAGCGTGGCGACCACGTCGAGCTGCTGGCCGACGATCTGGCGGCGATGTGCCGGATACGACATGAGTTCGGTGGCGGTATCGCCTTCGAGCAGCACGTAGCCGCTCTGCGAACGGCTCGCGCCGGCGTCGATGCGCAGTGACCAGGTACCGGTTTCGAGATCTTCGAGCGCGTAGTAGTTCGCCGGCACGCGCGCCTGTTCCAGCGCGAAATCGGTCGAACGCGCGGCGGTGCTGAGTTCCTGCGCCGGAATGCGGCGGCCGGTCGGCGACTGCAGCTCGAGCAGCCAGTTGGCATTGTTGCCCGAGAACACGAGGAAGCGGACTTTGCCGTTCTCGACCGGCAGCTCGCGCTGCCAGCTGGCGCCGCGCTCGGTCATGGCGACCGGCAGCAGGGCGCTGTGGGAATAGATGGCCGAGTCGGCCGGATCGGGCACGCGCAACTGCGCGAATTCTTCCGGCGGACCGGACAGTTGCTTGGGAACGGGATCGGCCAGCGCCGCGAGCGGCGCGGCGAACAGCAAGGACGAAACGACGGCCAACGTCAGGGGACTTCTGGTCACGGTTTTCCCTCCCAGGAACTGTGATCTTGTGAAATTGAGTACTCTCTCTTGCGGTGTTTCCCCGAATCGTGCGCAGCCCTCCGAGAGTCGGAGGGAGCGAATACCCTACTCAAACGAACGTTCGATGCACGCCGCGGTGCAGCAAGGCCGGCGAGTCCGGGTAGGAAGGACGCGCCGGCCACCGGCGCCTAGGGCTTCGCCGCGCGTTCCTCGGTCAGGCGCGCTTCGAGTTTCGCGCGGGCGGCCGCGGCGTAGCGCTCGCAGGCGGTGCGGTCGACGAACGGATCCGGCGTCGCGCCTTTCGCGCGCCGGGCGAGCTTGTCGTCGAACTGCGCGAACCCCGGATGCAAGGGCACGAGCACGTCGCAGGGGAGCTTTGCGACACGATCGATGCTCGCGCGGAAGCCGTCGGCGATGCCGCTGCGGCCGTCGGCGCCGCTGAAGCGGTAGACGTGGTCGGACACGGCACTGAGGCTGTCGGCATAGACGAGGTTCAGGCACTGGCCGTCGACGCAGTCCTGCCAGCTCCAGGTCGTCGCGCCCGGCGTATGGCCCGGCGTGTAGTGCGCGGTCAGCACCAGCGTGCCGAGGCGGATCGCGTCGCCGTCGGCGATGCGGCGCACGTTGTTCACTTTGGGAAAACTATTTTCCTTGTCGCCGAAATTCGCCTGCGGATCGTCCTTCGGCGGCACGCCGGCGGCGAGCGCCTTGGCGCTGCGCGCGCTCGCGATCACCGTCGCGCCGCTGGCGCGGGCGAGGGCGGCGACGCCGCCGACATGATCGTAGTGGGCATGGGAAACGGCGATGTACTTGATCTGATCGAGACGGAAGCCGAGCCGTTCGATATTGGCGGCGATCAGCGGTGCCGATTCGGGCAGCGCGCCGTCGAGCAGTACCAGGCCCTTGCCCGAGTCGATGAGCACGGACGAGAGCCCGCGCGTGCCGACATACCAGCTCTTGCCGTACAGCACGAACGGCGCCTGCGGCTGATTCCATTCGGCGCAGGAGGTGCAGTTCTTCGCGGCATCGGGCTGCAGCGGCGCGGCAGTGGCGGAAACGACGGACAGCGCGGCGCAGAGGCCGGACAGCAGGGGACGCAACAGCATCGGAGTGGCATCGGCAACGGAGGGGGCGCCGAGTATGCCGGTGCGCCGCGGGCATACCGCGGCGGAAAATATGGCGAAATGCTGCCTCGGTTCGTGCGGGTCGCGTTTCGCCGTCGGCTCGCCGCGACCCGCGCGCCGCGACCTAGGTGCCGCTACGCATTCACCACCGCCATGCTCGCCGCCGCATAGCGCGTGCCGGAAACCGCGTGGCTCGCGAGCACTCCGGCGATCGCCTGCAGTTCGTGGCGGCTCAGCACGAGGCGCGTCGCGGCGATGTTCTCGTCGAGACGGCGGATCTTGCGTGTGCCGGGGATGGGCACGATGTCCTCGCCCTGATGCAGCAGCCAGGCGAGCGCGAGCTGCGCCGGCGTGCAGTCGCGCTGCTGCGCGAGCGCCGCCAGCGCGTCGACGAAGCGGCGATTGACGTCGATGTGGCCTTGCTGGAAGCGCGGGTTGCCGCGGCGAAAGTCGTCCGCGGCCAGCGTGTCGGTCGATGCGATCGTGCCGGTCAGGAAGCCGCGGCCGAGCGGACTGTAGGCGACGAAGCCGATGCCGAGTTCGCGGCAGGCAAGCAGCGCGTCCTGCTCGACGTCGCGCGTCCACAGCGAGTACTCGCTTTGCAGCGCGGCGATGCGGTGCACGCCGCTCGCGCGGCGCAACGTGTTGCCGTTCGCCTCGGACAGGCCCAGGAAGCGCACCTTGCCGGCTTCTACCAGGCGCGCCATCGCGCCGACCGTTTCCTCGATCGGCACCTTGGGATCGACGCGGTGCTGGTAGTACAAGTCGATGTGGTCGACCCCGAGCCGGCGCAGGCTCGCGTCGCAGGCGGCCGCGACGTATTCCGGACTGCCGTCGATGCCGAGGGACGTGCCGTCGGCGGCGCGCACGTTGCCGAACTTGGTCGCGAGCACGATCTCGTCGCGACGCACGCGCAGCACCCTGGCCAGCAATTGTTCGTTGCGGCCGACGCCGTACATGTCGGCCGTGTCGAGGAAATTCACGCCGCGGTCGAGCGCGTGATGCAGCACGGCGAGATTCTCGGCGTCGTCGCTCGCGCCGTAGAAATCGGACATGCCCATGCAGCCGAGGCCGAGGGCGGAAACGACGAGGCCGTCGCGGCCGAGGGCGCGACGGGCGAGGGGACTGTTCATGCGGGACTCCGGCGAGGGGGGAGGAGACCCGTGAAAGCCTACTCCGCGCCGTCCGGACGGCTTAGCCCAAAGCTGCGCCAAACTTGCCTGATCCTGCAGATCCCGCGCACTCGCATCCCGCGCGCGCGAAGCGGCGCGCATAATCGGCGCCGTCTTCACAGTGCGGGAAATCTCGTGTCCGCTGTCGCCGCAACTCCGAATTTCGCCCCGTTCGACGGCCTTGCGCCGCAGCGCGAACTCGCCGCGCGGATTGCCCGATTGACGACCGAGGATGGCCTGCATGCCACCGCGGTCGATGCGTTGACCCTGATCCGCATGTCGGAACCGACGCAGCCCTGTTCCGCCGTGTACGAACCCTGTCTCTGCGTCGTGGTGCAGGGGCGCAAGCAGGCGCGGCTCGGCGACGAGGTCTACGTCTACGACGCGCTGAACTATCTCGTGGTGTCGGTGACCCTGCCCGTCGTCGGCGAAATCCTGACCGCTTCGGCGGCGCAGCCGTATCTCTGCCTCAAGATCAATCTCGACCTGCGCATGCTCGGCGAGCTCGTGCTGCAGTCGCCGCCGACACCGCCGCGGCCGACGGACCGCGCGCTGTTCGTCGCGCGCACGGAGTTGCCGATGCTCGATGCGCTGCTGCGACTGCTGCGATTGCTCGACACGCCGCGCGAAATCGGCGTGATCGCGCCGCTGATCCTGCGCGAGATCTGCTTTCGCGCCCTCGGCGGCGATCTCGGCTACCGCCTGCGCGATCTCGTCGTGGCCGACAGCGGCGGCCATCGCGTCGGCCGCGCGATCGACCTGCTCAAGGCGCGGTACGCCGAAGCCTTGAGCATCGAGGAACTCGCCGAGACCGCGCACATGAGCGTGTCCGCCCTGCATCATCGCTTCAAGGCCGTGACCAGCCTGTCGCCGCTGCAATTCCAGAAGACGCTGCGCCTGCACGAGGCGCGCCGCCTCATGCTGGCCGAGGGGCTCGAAGCGGCCGCCGCGGCGCACCGTGTCGGTTACGAAAGCGCGTCGCAGTTCAGCCGCGAATACCGGCGCCTGTTCGGCGCGCCGCCGCGGCGCGAGATCGTCGCGCTGCGCGCCAACGGCGGAACCCGCGACTAGCCGGCCGACATCGCGGACGGCCGCGAACGGAGGCCGTCCGCATCCGCCGATCCGCCGGCCGGGCCCGGGTCGTTCCGGATCCGGTCTTTCCAGATCATGTAGACATCCGACCGGCTGTAGTGCGAGTCGGGCTTGAGCTGCGCCTGGTGTTCGAAGCCCATGCTCTCGTACAGCGCGAGCGCAGGCTTCAGACGCGCGTTGGATTCGAGAAACAGGGTCGTGCCGCCGCGTTCCTTGAATGTGTCGATCGCGCGCGCGAGCAGGCGCCGGCCGACGCCGAGACCCTGATGGTTTTCGTCGACGGCCATCTTCGTGAGTTCGTAGACGCCGGGCGACTCGACCTTGAGGGCGCAAGTGCCGATGACCTGATCGTCGAGCACGGCGAACAGCACTTCGCCGCCGTTGGCGAGCAGTTCGGCCTCGGGCTCGGACAGCACGCGATGGTCGATCGCCTCGAGATAGAAATACTTGCGCAGCCAGTCGGCGTTGAGGCGGTAGAAGTGCTCGCGCAGCGCCGGGTCGAAACCGACGATGCGCACGCGTGCGCTGTCGCTGGCCTGGCTGCGCGCGACGATCGCCGCAGGCAGCTCGGCGTCGAGCAGGGTTTCGAATTTCGCCAAGGTGGCGAGCAGGTCGATGTCGGCCGCGGCGCAGCGCTGCTCGAGTTCCTGCACGATCGCCTTCCACGCGGGGCGCACGTCGCGCAGCACCTCGCGCGCACGTTCGGTCAGGCTCAGGCAGCGACGGCGGCGGTCGTTCGGATCGTCGACGACCGTGACCCAGCCGTCCTCGACGAGCTTGTCGGCGAGCTGGCTGACGGCCGAATGGGTCTGGCCGATCTGCGCGGCGATGCTGCCGACCGCCTGCGGGCCCTGGTCCTGCAGCAGGCGCAGCACCGGAAACCAGCGTCCCTGCAGCGGCAGCCCGCGCAGGCGGTAGACCTCGTCGGCGAGCGCGTAGAGCTGGTCACTGATGGCGCGCAGGCGGCTGCCGAGCGCGAGCAGACCGAGGTCGGCGAGAAACGGCATGGCGATATCCCGGTATTTATGTAAGCACTAACATAAATGCTGCGGACTCCCGGTGCAATGCCGCCGCGCGCAGCAACGGCGCGACGAACGGCAGCCGCTGCGGTTTACGCAGGGGGCGGCCGCGCCGGATCATGCGGCCTGGTCCCCACGCGGATTCCCCATGCGCTCTGCCGTAGTCTGTCGCGTCCTGGCTTGCGCCGGCGCCCTCGCCCTGGTGTCCGGAGCGGCCCTGGCGGTCGTGCCGGCGCCGCTGCCGAAATGGAGCTACGCCGGCTGCACCGCCGGCAGCTGTCAGACCGGCTGGTACGCGTCCCCGGCCGCCGGCGACATCGACAACGACGGCCAGGTCGAAGTGGTCTGGGGCGGCCAGAATCTCGGCGCCTACAACGGCGCGACCGGCGCCAGCGAGTGGAACGTCACGGCCGGCAGCCGCATCTGGCCCGCGATCGCGCTGGCCGATCTCGACGGCGACGGCACGCTGGAAATCGTCGTCGGCCGCAACAGCAATCTGCTGACCGTCTATGCCGGCAACGGCAGCGTGAAGACGGGCTGGCCGAAGAATCCGTTCGCCAACGGCGAAGTGCGCACGCTGGCCCTGGCCGACCTCGACGACAACGGCGACCTCGAAATCGTCGTCGGTCGTGCGAGCAGCGGCGGCGACCGCCAGGTCAACGTCTACGAACACGACGGCAACGTGCGGCCCGGATGGCCTGCGCGCCGCGCCGGCGAACCGGGTACCGGCGCCGGCATGTACAACGAGAACGTCGCGATCGGCGATCTCGACGGCAACGGCACCGTCGAAATCTACGCGCCGACCGATACGCACTACATCACCGCGCTGGCGCCCAACGGCGACCAGCGCCGCACCAGCACGATCTACGGGCTTTCCGGCGGGCAGCCCAAAGTCTGGGCGCAGGTCGGCGTGCACGTGGATCAGGCAGCAGACCTGCAGGGCTTCGCCAATTGCGGCGTGCAGCATCGTCCCAATTTTGCCAATGCGGCACCCGCGATCGGCGACGTCGATGGCGATGGCACGCTGGAGCTCGTCGTCCCCGGCGATGTATACAACTGCGCAATCGGCGATCCGGCCGGCGATCTCTACTACCTGCCGTGGATACTGCGCCACGACCGCACGCGCTGGACCGGCTCGGGCTTCGACTGGACGGTACTCCCGCCGCAGGGCGCGAGCGGCGCCGCGCTGACGCAGGATTTCGGCGTCATCGAGAGCTCGGTGAGCAACGCGGTGCTGGCCGATCTGGATAACGACGGCCGCAAGGAAATCCTGTTCGCGAGCTATGACGGCAAGCTGCATGCCTGGTGGCTGGACAAGACCGAAAAGCACAGCTGGCCGTACGCCGTGCCCGGCGGCGGTTTCCGCTTCGCCGCCGAACCCGTGGTCGCCGATCTGGACAATGACGGCTGCGCCGAAGTGCTGTTCACGTCGTACCCGGAAAAGCGCGACAACCTCGTGGGCCGCCTGCACGTACTCAACTGCCGCGGCGAAAGCCTGCATATGCTCGACCTGCCCGCACCGCGCGGCGACGACTGGAACGGCGGACTCGGCGCGCCGACGCTCGCCAATCTCGATGCGGATGCGGACCTCGAACTCGTCGCCGGCACGTCGCAGAGCGGGCTCGTCGCCTGGGATCTGCCGGGCAGCGCCGACGCGCGCGTGCTCTGGTCGACCGGGCGCGGAAGCCTGTTGCGCAACGGCCAGGCGCTGCGCGCGGACCGTATCTTCCGCAACGGATTCGAGTAGCGGCGCGATCGCGGGGCGGCGCGGGCCGCATCGCTAGGCGTCGTAACGGATCGCGAGGATTTCCACGCGCAGGTCGCCGGCCGGCCTGCGCCAGATCACTTCGTCGCCGACCTTGGCGCCGATGACTGCCTTCGCCAGCGGCGACAGCCAGCTCACGCTGCCATGTTCGGCATCGGCCTCGTCCTCGCCGACGATGCGATACGTCGCCTCGGTGCCGTGTTCGTCGACGACGTCGACGGCCGCGCCGAACGCGACGCGGTCATGCGGCTGCTGGGCGGGATCGACCACGTTCGCGCTCGCGATGCGTGCCTCGAGCCAGCGCTGTTCGCGCGCGATGGCCTGCTGCGCCGCGTCGTCCTGCAACGTCTGCGGCTGTCTCGCCGCGTCGCGCAGCGCGTCGAGCCGCTGCTGCTGGCGACGCAGGCCCGCAGGCGTGGTCCAGTTCGGATGCTCGCTGAGCGGAATGTCCGGCAGCGGGTCGACTCGGTCGGATTCTTTGACGAAGGCACGGCTCATGACCATCGAGGTTGGCTCCGCCCGCCGGAATTCAAGGCACTGGAGAGTCGCGGGACGGCCAACCCCATCCCGCCCGACCCTCTCGCCGAAGGCATGAGCTCACGCGTGAGTGTTCACTCGAGGTCGTCAGCGAAGATCCGGTCCATCACACCGGCGAGTTCCGCGAGCGCCGCGACGTTCATGCGCACGACATGGCCGCCGAGCGTCGCCGAGGTGCCGGTACTGTTCATGTTGGCCGGCGTGTCGGTGGTCTTGTGGTAGTGCGGATACGAAGTGCCGCCGCGATGGATGCTGTGCACGGCGCGCACGCCGCGATTCAGGTACGGCTGCTGGTCCGAGCAGCAGGCGTTGGACGCTTTCACGACTGCGAGTGCGGGAACATAGTTGGCCGCGGCGTCGGCAAAGCGGTCGCGCAGCGCGATGTTCGCCGCGAGATCGCCGCCGGGATTCGTGCCCTGCGCCGTCGTCACCGTGACACCGAAACCGCCGGCGCCGTTGTCCCAGCCGATCATGTCCATGTTCGCCATGGCCTGGACCTTGGCGAGGTCACCGCTGGCCGCGAGATCGCTCGCGTGGCCGGTGCTGCCCCAGAGTCCCTGCTCCTCGCCGGCGTAGCACAGGAAGATCAGCGTCCGTTCCGGCTGCGCCGGCACGAGCGCGCGCGCCGCCTCGATGACACCGGCGCAGCCCGACGCGTTGTCGTCGGCGCCGGGCGTCTGCGCGCCGAGGGTGATGGTCTGCTGGCGCGAGTCGTAGTGCGCGCCGACCAGCAGCCATTGGTCGGGATACTTCCAGCCGGCGAGGCGGCCAGCGACGTTGTGCCGTACGGCCGGGCTGCCGCCCAGGGTCATCGTGAAGGTCGGCTCGCTGACTTCGAGGCCGAGCGCTTCGAACTGCACGCGGATCCACTGGCGCGACAGGTAGAGTCCCGAGCTCGCGTCGGTGCTGCTGTTGTAGCTCGAGCGGTCCCAGCTCGCGAGCTGCGACACGGTGTCGAACCAGCGCTGGCCGTCGACGCGCGCGACGATGGC